>CAKVEH010000015.1 GCA_934728205.1 uncultured Helicobacteraceae bacterium | reverse complement strand
TTGGTTGTTATTAGAGAGAGAGAGAGAGAGAGATGGCGTTATTTTGAGAATGACTTGTATTCATTATATGTCCCGTGTTTAAATTCTATGAAAGTTGTGTTTTTTGGTATTCTAGCATACACAAACAAGAATTTGCAAAAAACTTGTCATAATTAAGGCACGACAAAAAAAATCAAAAACTTTGGCAAGAATCCACAAACACAAAATCACCAAATAACGCTTTTTTGTGGGTTTTGGTTATAGATTGCCACGCCGTGCAAACACGGCTCGCAATGACGGTGTGGCAAGAACGATAAAAGCTCCCTCCTTTGCGGATGGCTTTAGGGATACCACAAATACCAATTATCTAAGCAACCAAAATCTAGCAACTATAAGTCGTGATAAACTCAAATGGGTGTGGTCGCCCCTCCCAAGGCCACACTTCGCTTTCAAATTTATATTGCTTGTAAGTTTGGATAAATTCCTCACTAAAGACTTTACCCTGCTTTAGGTAGTCTTTGTCTTGGAGCATTTCCTCGATAGCGTGGCGGAGCGTGTGTGGAAGCTGTTTGATACCTTTTTCGCGGATTTCATCAAGCGTGAGGGTAAAGAGATTGACTTCCATAGGCTTGCCCGGGTCGATTTTGTTTTGGATTCCATCTAGTCCTGCCATAAGCAATGCACTAAATGCTAGGTAAGGATTGCTCGAGCTATCGGGGAATCGAAACTCCATTCGCTTCGCTTTTTCACCGCTATTATAGGGAATCCGTATGCTCGCACTTCGATTTTGCGCAGAATAAGTAAGAATGCTAGGGGCTTCAAATCCGGGGATTAGTCGTTTATAAGAGTTTGTGCTAGCGTTGGTAAAGGCTGCTAGCGGGCGGGCGTGCTTTAGCACTCCGCCTAAGAAGTGCAATGCCATATCACTAAGCCCCTCATACGCGTTGCCCGCGAAAAGATTTTTGCCACCTTTCCAAATGCTTATATGCGTGTGCATTCCGCTTCCGTTGTCGTTATACAGGGGCTTTGGCATAAATGTCGCAGTTTTTCCATTTAGGTGTGCCACCATTTTTACGACATATTTAAATTTTTGCACATTGTCTGCTGCTTCGATAAGTGTGCCAAACTTCACGCCGATTTCGCCCTGCCCTTGTGCGACTTCGTGGTGCAGGACAAAGGTTTCTAACCCCACTTGGTTTAGCACCTTTACCATTTCAGCGCGCAAATCCATCATCGTATCCACAGGAGGAACGGGGAAGTAGCCTCCTTTTATGCCCGGGCGATGTCCGATATTTACACCATCAAATTCTTTGTCGCGATTCCAATCGCCCTCTTCGGTGTTGATTTCGTAGTATTGGCAATTCACCGCGCTTTTGATTTTAATAGAATCAAAGACAAAAAATTCATTCTCAGGTCCAAAATACGCCACATCGCCGATACCGCTAGATTTTAGATATTCGCTTGCGCGTTTAGCGATAGAGCGGGGGCATTTCTCATAGGGCTCGTTTTTGTAAATATCCCAAATATCACAAAACACTACCACGGTGGTATCTGCGGTGAATGGGTCGATGAAATATCGCACGGGGTCTGGGATAAGAATCATATCGGATTTGTTGATAGGCTGCCACCCCTCAATCGAACTCGCATCAAATGGAATACCCTCAAAGCTATCCTCGCTCACGGCATTTGCGGAAAATCCAAGATGATGCCACACGCCTTTGATGTCTGTAAATCGAAAATCAATAAATTCTACTGCGTTTTCTTCACAGAATCTAAAAAACTCTGCCACTACTTTTTTGTCTATTTGTGTTTTCATTTTTTCTCCTTATAGAAATAGTTTGACTAACTTATCTCACACGCGTGGCATTATATAACAAAATTGTTATAATGCAAAAACCAAGAGATAAACACAAAGCAAAAATGTATATTTTAAAATTTGCTTTTCTTAGGTTTGCTTTGCTACAATTTTGCTTAAATTTCTAATAATTTCACACAAAACTAAAAGGCACAAAATGCAAAATCTTATCCGTAATTTCTCTATCATCGCCCATATCGACCACGGCAAATCCACGCTCGCAGATAGAATCCTCCAAGTATGTGGCGCGGTGAGTGAGCGCGAAATGCACGCCCAAATGATGGACACTATGGATATAGAGCAAGAGCGCGGTATTACCATAAAAGCCCAAAGCGTGCGACTAAACTACGCCTACAAGGGCAAGACTTATACACTCAATCTTATCGATACCCCTGGTCATGTGGATTTTAGCTATGAGGTTTCGCGCTCGCTTAGCTCTTGTGAGGGGGCATTGCTTGTTGTCGATGCTACGCAGGGTGTGGAAGCACAAACTATCGCAAATGTCTATGTCGCGCTGGATAATAATTTAGAGATTCTCCCTGTAATCAACAAAATCGACTTGCCAGCCGCTGACGCGCTCAAAGTCAGCATAGAGATTGAAGAGAGCATAGGGCTAGATTGCACAAACGCCCTGCAAGTAAGTGCCAAAAGCGGAGTGGGAATCCAAAATCTAATCGAAACAATAATAGAGAAAATCCCCGCTCCAAGCGGGAATCCAAATGCCCCCACAAAGGCGTTAATCTATGATTCGTGGTTTGATAATTATTTGGGTGCGCTAGCCTTAGTGCGACTAAAAGATGGGAATCTAGAGCAAGGAAGCGAAGTGCTGATAATGAGCACGGGCAAAAAATACGAGGTGCTTAGCCTTTATTATCCCCACCCCGTGCAAAAAATCGCTACCAAGCAAATCTCTTGTGGCGAAATCGGTATCGTATGTCTAGGGCTAAAATCGCTTAATGACTTGCGCGTGGGCGATACAATTACAGATTCTAGCAACCCCACAAGCGAGGCGATTGAGGGTTTTATGCCTGCTAAGCCATTTGTGTTTGCGGGGCTCTACCCAATCGAAACGGATAGATTTGAAGAGTTACGAGACGCGCTTAATAAACTTGCGCTCAATGATTCCGCGCTTAGCTATGAGCCTGAAACTTCGGTGGCATTAGGCTTTGGATTCCGAGTGGGGTTTTTGGGACTGCTGCATATGGAAGTGGTAAAGGAGCGATTGGAGCGCGAATTTGGGCTAAGTCTCATTGCCACTGCGCCCACAGTGGTGTATGAGGTGCATTGCACGGATGGGAGTGTAAAGCTCGTGCAAAATCCAAGCGAACTCCCCGAAGTGCAAAAAATCGCATTTATCAAAGAGCCTTTTGTGCGGGCAAATATCATAACGCCTAGCGAATTTGTCGGCAATATCATAACGCTTCTCTCAAACCGCCGTGGTGTGCAAGAAAAAATGGACTATATCACGCAAAATCGCGTGCTACTGCAATACGCCCTGCCGAGCAACGAAATCGTAATGGATTTTTATGACAAGCTAAAATCCTGCACGAAGGGCTATGCAAGCTTTGATTATGAGCCCATAGAATCTAGAGAAGGGGATTTGGTGCGGCTTGATATACGCGTAGCAAATGAAATAGTCGATGCGCTCTCAATCATCGTAGATAGGAGCAAGGCTCAAGAAAAGGGGCGCGCGCTAGTCGAAGCGATGAAAGGGCTAATCCCGCGACAGCTCTTTGAAGTGGCGATTCAAGCGAGCATTGGGAGTAAGATTATCGCGCGTGAGACGATAAAATCTATGGGCAAAAATGTAACGGCAAAGTGCTACGGCGGGGACATCACGCGCAAGCGCAAACTGCTAGAAAAACAAAAAGAGGGCAAAAAGCGAATGAAAGCAATCGGCAAGGTGGATTTGCCTCAAGATGCGTTCCTAGCGGTGCTTAAGATTGATTAGAAATCGTGCAAAAATACTTTGCAACTGCCTAATTTGCTCTATTGGCACACATTCATCAATAGCGTGGATTCTATCATTAGTAACGCCGATTTCTACCACAGGTATCCCCCGCGCACCAAAGAATCTCGCATCGCTCGTCCCACCACTCGTGCTTAACGCTGGCGTTATGCCACACACAGCTTGGATACTCTCTTGCATTAAGGTTACTAGTGCGCTATCGCGTTGTGTAATAAATCCTTGAGAAGTTTGCTTGATTGAGAGCTCAAAATCAAGCCCATTTAGCACTTTTTTGATATAAGATTCTATGTGCTCGACTTTTGTGGCTGGAGAATTACGCACATTAAACATTATAGCAAGTTTATCAGGTGTTACATTCACCACTTCCATACCACCACGAATATCCGTTATCACAAGTTTTGATGGCTCAAAACTCTCATCGCCATTATCCAAATCCACCCCTGCTAAATCTCCCAAACGCGCACCAAGAAGCTCTGTGGGGTTAATGCAATGTTGCGGATATGCTGCGTGTCCTTGTTTGCCAAAAATGGTGATTTTCCCATTCACACTTCCACGCCGTCCAATCTTTATGGTGTCGCCACAAACTTTCTCGCAAGTTGGTTCAGCTACGATTGCCATTGTGGGTAAAAGATTAAGATTCTCCAAATGCTCGAGCATATAGCAAGTGCCAAACTCTCCATCGCCCTCCTCATCACTTGTAAGCAAAATAGAAATCTTGCAAGATTCTATAATTTTTGGATTCTCTTCTATAAAGACTTTAAGTGCGCATACAAACGCACTTACGCCACTTTTCATATCTTGGCTTCCGCGTCCAAACATACGCCCATTTTTCACTTCACCGCCAAAAGGATTCTCACTCCAGCCTTCCCCAGCAGGCACGACATCAATGTGCCCAGCAAAGCAAATATGAGGCTTGCACGCAGGCTTGGAATCGCCACTTTGAGAATCTTTGGTATGCAAAAATAAATTTTTTGTGCCATTTTTTTCCTGTGTGATACATTCAAACGGCAGATGAGAAAATGCTTGTGTAATCACTTCATAAATCCCGCATTCATTTGGCGTAACGCTTGGATAAGTAATAAGTGTGCGCGTAAGCTCCACACAATCAAGTGTTTTAGAATCTCTATTCATTGCTTCATCACCCTACATAAAATTTGGCGTATGCGCCTTGCTCATTTCATTAGCAAGCTCTTCATCAATGCCACAAGCGACAAGTCGCTGTGTGCGATTTGTCTGCATTTTTTTCTTTAACTCATCAACAAGTTCAAGCCCCATTTTATACGCATTTGCACTATCATCTCCACCCGCATAAATGGCTAAAGATTCTATAAGGAGTGTGGATTCTGTGCTGAGCTCATCAAGGTAATCTTTGCGTGAAAACACCGCATTTTTTAACAATGTGATTTTTTGTGGATTTGCCTTTAGAGCGGTTTTTATATGTGCCATACCATAGGCTACATGACGCGATTCATCAATGCGAGTGAGGTTAAAAATCCTCTTTGTTGGCACATCTTTGGCGTATTTTTCTAAAAAAGAGAGCAAGTCAATAAATGTCCCCTCACCCATTATATGGAGTAAAAAGCTTGATTTGACATAATCTTTTTCCCTAAAGAGCGTGTAAAGGCTTTGTTGTGTTGTTATGGTGGAGTGCTGCAAGCCAAATCCTGTGGCTTTAGCGCGTTTGAAAAATACTTCAATATGGCGTGCCTCATCGCCTATGACACTAGAGAGAAAGAGCGGGACTTCGGTAAAAAACGGCGAAATGCGGTTTAAAAAATAACTTGGGATATACAACGCGGAAAACTCATTTTCAATCAAATAAGTCATAATTTGAGCAAGTGCGCGCTCATACGCTGGAGAGAAATGTGCGACTTCACTCCACGCGATGTCGTTTGTAGCATTCCATTGTGCGTTTTTGGCGTCTTCATAGAGTTTTGTTACATTTTGCGTCCATACATTTTCCTTTGTGCCTAACTCAAAATAATAATGAGGCACACCAATCTCACAAGCCACACCTCTAGGAGCTAGCCCAATCTCTAATGGTGCAATGTCTTGTATGCTTGTAATGGGTGTAAGAAATTTATTATGAGAAGTCTTTTGTAAATAATAGCTGTAAGTGTTTTTTAATGGCTTTTTAAAAAGAAACTTCTCGCCGCTAAATTGCGCCCAAGAGCTAAGCTCAGATTCCAAATTATCAAAGTCGCTTAACACCTCAATTATATCTCCCTTATTTGCGAGCAAAAAAGCATTTTGTAATCGCAAAAAAAACGCCTTGCCAAGCGCAATATCTCCCAACATTACACTTGCGCTATGATTGATAGCTTCCAAACCACACCTCCTGCCAAACTTAGAAGTATCTTTTAAGAATCTTGTTTAGCTCTTTGCTTGGCAAGATTAAGCACTTCTTGCATAAAGATTTCTAAAATTTCATTTTCTTTATACTTGCCGACAAGCTCACCCTCTTTGATAATAAGTCCCTCTTTATTGCCAAAAGCAATGGCAATGTCTGCGTGTTTAGCTTCGCCAAGTGCATTCACAGCACAACCCATAACGCTAATTTGCAATGGTGTTTTAATGTGGGCGATTTTCTTTTCTACCTCTCTCACTGCGCTTACCAAATCCACTTCTATCCTCCCACAAGTAGGGCAAGATACAAGTGTGATGCCCTCTTTTTGTCGTCCGCTGTATTTAAGAATCATACGCGCTAAATTGACCTCTTCTTCTAACTCACCTGTGATAGAGCAACGCATTGTATCGCCAATGCCCTCCATTAAAAGCCCGCCTAATGCCATAGCAGACTTCACGCTTGAGTGTGCAAGCGTGCCTGCTTCTGTAACACCCAAATGAAAGGGATACTCAACCAAAGGGCGCAATCCACGATATGCCTGCATTGTGCTTACCACATCACTATTTTTAAGAGATATTTTAATATTGTGAAACCCAAAATCCTCTAAGAGCCCAATGTTATACCGCGCAGATTCTATCATTCCTTGTGGTGTTGCGCCATATTTGCGCTCAAATTGCTTCTCCAAACTCCCGCCATTTACCCCGATACGAATGGGAATCTTACGCGCATTGCACGCATCGGCGACTGCTTTTATCTTATCTTTACTACCAATATTGCCCGGATTTATGCGAATACAATCCACAGATTCCGCAGCAATAAGGGCAAATCTATATCGAAAATGAATATCCGCAACGATTGGTAGAGGCGAAATTGCTTTAAGTGCTTTAAGTGCTTTGGCGTCCTCTTCACTACTTACCGCCACACGCACAATGTTAGCACCTGCAAGAGCAAGTCTATCGATTTGAGCTTTAGTCGCCTCAATATCGCAAGTCTTGCTAAAAGTCATACTTTGGATTGATATGGGAGCATCACCACCAATAGCGACATTACCCACAAAAATTTGTTTAGTTTTTACGCGTTGCATTGTCTTTCTCACTCCTTGAAAGCAAAAGTGTTGTAATAAAATCAAATTGTAGCTTAAAAAAGGTTTGATAAGACTAAAAATTTTTTAAGATTTTGTATAATGCAAATATGCAATCTTAGCTAAAGGATAGCAATGCACGAGTATTCTATTGTAAGTGCGCTTTTGGAGCAATCTTGCGAAGTAGCAAGGACAAACAAAGCCCACAATATAGCGAGGATTGTCATTAGTGTAGGCAGGCATAGCGGAGTGGATAGCGAGCTTTTGGCAAATACTTTTGAGGTATTTAGAAATGATTACGCTTTGTGTCAAAACGCTACTTTAGAGATTAAAAAGCAAGATATTGTGCTTGCTTGCAAAGATTGCAAGCAAGAAAGCACACCAACACAGATGCCCTACTCAAAGTGTCAAAAATGCGGAAGCAATGCCGTAGAAATCATACAGGGAAAGGATTTGCTCTTACTTAGTTTAGAGTTAGAAACAAAGGAAAACGCGTGAAAAAAGATATAGATTCTCAAATCTTTAACCAATTCTTACACCAAGACATTGAAACAATGAGCCTATGGGAAGTGATGAATATTTTTGAAAAGCAACGCACGGAATTTAGGGTTGAAATAGCAAATTATCAAGACGAAATTAAACAAACAAAAGAAGAGCTAAAACAACTGCGCGAGCAAATCAGTGTCCTCAAAAAACAAAAAGCACACTTGGAATCTATTATTGATGAAAAGCAACAAAGCCTCCCAGAAAAGACACCAGACCCAAAGTATCGTGTAGATAAACTTCTAAAACTAGAACTACAAAACAAACGATTACAAATTGAAGTGCGCGATTTGGCTCAAGAGTTAGAATTAGAGCATCGCGACAAGCAAAATTACCAACACAAGCAAAATCGACAAGATAAAAAAGCACAGCAAATCCTCCAATCGCTCAATGACCTTGAGATTTTAAACAATCTCTCGCAAAGCAACAAAAATACAGAATCTAGCGTGGATTCTCGTGTATTAGAAAATTCTACAAACACAAAGGAAAGCTAATGCGTATTTTTATCAGTGCCTTAGAACCGAGTGCTAATATCCATTTGCGCGAACTTGGTAAGCATTTAAATGAATTAGCACGCGCAAATAAAGAAAAAGTCGAGTTGCTTGGGATTTTTGATTGCAGTGTGTTTGAAAATCTCCAATACATAGATGTAAAATCAAGCTATGAATTAAGCGCATTTGCAACTATGGGCTTTATTGATGTGCTTAAGCGAATCTTTTTCTACAAGCGCGTGAATGATGAAATGGTGCAACTCGCCAACACTTGCGATAAAGCACTGCTTATTGATAGCTCGAGCTTTCATATCCCACTAGCAAAGGGGCTAAAAAAACTTCGCAAAAATAACAAAAAACCTGAAATAATTTATTATATTCTCCCTCAAGTATGGGCTTGGAAGCCTTGGAGAGCAAAGACTATTGAGAAGTTTTGTGATAGAATCTGTGCTACTCTCCCATTTGAGCTCTCACTCTATCCAAATGCACTCAAAGAAAATCGTGCAGAGTTTGTCGGACATCCACTGCTTGATTCTCTCCCATTAAAGTCCATAAAATCTCGTGGTGAGAATATCGTATTTATGCCCGGCAGTCGCAAAAGTGAGATAAGGCGTATTTTTCCACTCTTTATAGAGCTCTCACAAAAGCTAAGCGATAGCCCAAAAGTGCTGGTGCTTCCAATTCATTTTGCCAAACTTAGCAAACAAGAGCTTTACAAAATTTATGGACAAGAAATTGAAAATTTTAGTGTAAGTTTTGATGCAGTGTTTCATTTACAATCGTGCAAGTTTGCTTTCATCTGCTCTGGCACAGCAACGCTACAAGCCGCGCTATTGGGTGCGCCGTTTTGCCTCGCTTACACAATGCGCAAGGTTGAATTTTACATCGTTAAGGCGTTTGTGCATTTAAGTGTCGTAGGATTGGCAAACATTTTATACCAAGCAGCTCTAGGACAACCCGTTGGCAAAGGTAAAGCAAGACTGCATAATGAGTATATCCAAGATGATTTAAATGTGCAAAACCTCCTAAAAGGTTATGAAAATTTTAACTATGAAACATACACAAAAGAAGCAAAAAAGCTAAGAGAGTATTTGGTGCAAGGCAGCTCAGGGCGCATTGCACAGATTCTTATGCAATCTTAAAAAATTAAAGACAACAACAATGGTGTTTCAAAAAAATAACGATGTTACAAAAAATGATACAATTTATAGAATCTTAAATATTGGTTGATTAGAATATTTTAAGATTCGTTAAAATAAAACCAATAAGGAGAAAGTGTGAAGTATATTAAGTTTTTCAAGGAACTAAACAACAAAGATGTGCCCATCGTGGGTGGTAAAAATGCGAGTATTGGCGAGATGTTTCAAGAATTAGCAAGTGAAGGGATAAAAGTGCCAAATGGCTTTGCAATCACAAGTGAGGCATATTGGTATTTGTTAGATTCTGGTGGGATTCGTCAAAAAATCATAGACTTGCTTAAAGGCGTAGATGTAACCGAAATCGATGTGCTTAAAACGCGCTCTAAAAAAATCCGCGAACTTATCTTTGGCACGCCATTCCCTGAAGACTTACGCGAAGAGATTTTCACTGCATACAAAAAACTTAGTGATGAATACAATATGCGCGAGGCAGATGTTGCTGTGCGAAGTAGTGCGACAGCAGAAGACTTGCCTGATGCGAGCTTCGCTGGACAACAAGACACCTATTTAAGCGTTAAGGGCAAAGCAGAGCTTATCCACTACATTAAGTCGTG
The DNA here is from genome assembly GCA_934728205.1 of uncultured Helicobacteraceae bacterium. Classification (GTDB taxonomy): domain Bacteria; phylum Campylobacterota; class Campylobacteria; order Campylobacterales; family Helicobacteraceae; genus Helicobacter_F. The sequence continues at coordinate 2,734 of CAKVEH010000015.1, read as the reverse complement.
TTTTGCTTCATTATTCACTGATAGGGCTGTGAGCTATCGCGCTTCAAGAGGATTTGACCATTTTAAAGTCGCTCTTTCTGTGGGTGTGCAAAAAATGGTGCGAGCAGATAAAGCTTCTGCTGGGGTGATGTTTAGCATTGATACAGAGACGGGCTTTAAAGATGCTGTGTTTATTACTTCATCTTGGGGACTTGGTGAAAATGTCGTAGGAGGAACGGTCAATCCTGATGAATTTTATGTATTTAAACCGACACTAAAAGATGGCAAACGACCCATTATTAAGCGACAACTAGGGCATAAGCACCAAAAAATGGTATATGCTCCACGAGGAAGCGAACACCCAACAAAAAATATCAAAACAACACAAAAAGAACTCCGCACTTTTTCCATAACCGATGAGGATATTTTGACCCTTGCGCGTTATGCAGTAAAGATTGAGGAGCATTATACCAAAGAGGCAGGTGAATACCGCCCTATGGATATGGAGTGGGCAAAAGATGGTGATAGCGGTGAGATTTTTATCGTTCAAGCGCGACCCGAGACTGTGCAAAGCCAAAAACTCAAAAACCAAAGTGGCAATCGCTTAGAAAAATTTAAATTTGTCAATCCAAATGAAAATAGAGAGGTCCTTTTGACAGGACGCGCCATTGGTGGTAAGATTGGATTTGGGAAGGTGCGTATTATCAATGACTTAGAACATATGAATACCTTTAAAGAAGGGGAGATTCTCGTAACGGACAACACTGACCCTGATTGGGAGCCAGCGATGAAAAAAGCAGCTGCGGTGATTACTAATCGTGGCGGGCGCACTTGCCACGCAGCGATTGTAGCGCGTGAAATTGGTGTGCCTGCCATCGTGGGTGCAGCAGGAGCAACAGATAGACTTTATACAGGAATGGAAGTTACAGTCTCTTGCGCAGAGGGCGAAGAGGGCTATATATATGCTGGGGAGTATAAATACGAAATTGAAGTGGTTGAGCTTGATAACCTTGGCAAGACAAAGACAAAAATTTATATGAATGTTGGGAATCCAGAAAAAGCCTTTAGCTTTGCTCATTTACCAAATTCAGGAGTTGGGCTGGCACGAATGGAGCTTATTATCTTAAATCAAATTAAAGCACATCCTCTTGCGCTACTTGATATTCAAAATGGCAAAAGCAAAGAAATCAAAGAAAAAACAGCGATTGAGAAACTTATGGCAGGCTATGAAAGCCCTAAAGACTTCTTTGTCAAAAAAATCGCCGAGGGCATTGGTATGATTTGCTCAGCTTTTTATCCAAATCCTGTCATCGTGCGCACTAGCGACTTTAAATCAAATGAATATCGTGGAATGATAGCAGGAAGTTATTATGAACCTCAAGAAGAAAATCCGATGCTAGGATACCGCGGGGCAAGTAGATATTATTCTGATTTGTATCGCAATGCGTTTGAATGGGAATGTGAGGCACTAGCAATGGTGCGCGATGAAATGGGATTAGGCAATATGAAGGTGATGATTCCGTTTTTACGCACTCCTGAAGAGGGTAAAAAGGTGCTTGAAATTATGAGACGCAATGGATTAGAATCTGGGCGCAATGGATTAGAAATTTATGTAATGTGTGAATTGCCTGTAAATGTGATTTTGGCCGATGAATTTTTACAGCTCTTTGATGGGTTCTCCATTGGTTCAAACGACCTCACACAGATGACTTTGGGCGTAGATAGAGATGGACAGCTAGTAAGCCATATCTTTGATGAGCGCAATCCAGCGATATTTGTGATGTTTAAAAAAGCGATTGAAGCGTGCAAAAAGCATAACAAATATTGTGGAATCTGCGGACAAGCACCAAGTGATTACCCAGAAGTAACGGAATTCCTTGTGAAAGAAGGCATTAGCTCAATTTCACTTAATCCAGATTCTGTGGTGAAAACTTGGCAGTTTGTCGCCGAGTTAGAAAAAAAGCTCGATAGATAACTTACATTTTTAAAGTATAGGCGAAAAATCCACTTTTTTGTGTAAAATTTCATAAAAAGTGGATTTGGTTTTGCTAAAATACTTCATATTTTTTAGGGGAAGTTTATGGAATTTATTTTGTTGCTCATTGGTGCTGGTGTCGCGTATTTTTTGTATATTACTCTGCAAGATTATCTTAAAAATCCACTCCACCCACAAGAATTCACAAAGACGCCAAGTCCTAGCCCAATGCCAAGAGTGAGCTTTGTCGATGATGAAAAAAGTCGTGCGTATAATAAAGCCAAAGAGAGTGAATATGGAATCTTAAGTGCGATTTTAGGTGTATTTTGCCGTGCCGATGGGAATGCTTGCGAAGCAGAACGCGTGCTCGTGGAAGATATGATTGATGAAATGGCAAAAGATTCTAGTAAAATAAGCAAGGAAAACTTATTAGAAATCTACAATGACGCAAGCCCAAAAGATTTAGAGCAACTTTGTATGGACTTTAATGAAAAAACAAAGGGCGAGTATAAAAAGCGATTAAAGGTTGTGGAGTTTTTGTTTGTGTTAGCGTATGCGGATAATGAATTTTGTGATTCTGAAAAAGAGATGATTATTGACATTGCTGCATATTTTGAAATCGACAATGACGACTTCAATAAAATTTATGACGGGTTTGAGTCGTTATACGCTGGTAGTGCAGAATTAAGCAAACAAGAAGCCTTAGAAATTTTAGGGTTGCAGGAATTATTGAAAAGGAAACCAATGGCATTGTCTGGGGGTCAGAAGCAGCGTGTAGCA
>CAKVEH010000014.1 GCA_934728205.1 uncultured Helicobacteraceae bacterium | reverse complement strand
TATAAAGACCCCCCCCCCAATGACTGAGATTTAAGGCTTGCGCCTAAACTTTCGTTCCTTGAAATCATACGATACCTCCGTAAAGTGAAATATTAAAGCGTCTTTATTCTCCCACTCCTAGCTTCCTAGCGATATTGCTTTGCGACATTACTTTCCTAGTAACATTACTTCTTCTAGTAACATTGCTTTTCCTAGCGACATCGCTTTATAGAATCTTAAACCTTAAGAAAACTTGAAGCCAAAAGATACAAAAAAAAAAAAAATCGCTTTAATTCAAATCGACATAATATAAAAATATTTAAACTTTGTCAAGGAAAAAGTTTATTTTTTAAGAGTAATTTGCCCTTTAACCAAAATCTTAACCAAAATCACTAAAAGATTTTTACACACAAAAGATTCCCTACAAGAGTAATTGCAAATTTGCTTAAAATGAGGGTATAATTCTACTTCCTAGATAACGCGCCTTTCTTTATAAAATGCGCAAGTCTGTTAGCTTAAGAAGTCTTTGGGTTGCGTGGTGCGCCCAGTGTGTGGGTATTTTCGTTTGTAGCTCTAAAAGGTGAGAATCTGCCCCCTAATGAGTGCCTCAAACCCTATTTTTTACTTTTTTAGGCTTTGCCTCAAATGTAGAGTAACGCTTATCTGGGGTTTAACTTCACAAACAAAGGCATAAAATGCAAACTTATAATATCCTTATTATCGGTAGTGGTGGGAGAGAATACGCCATTGGGCTATCTTTATGGCAAGATTCTCGTGTGAGTGGCTTATACTTCGCACCGGGTAACGCTGGCACTGCCCTGCTTGGCAACAATATCACTTATACAAACAACGAAGAACTTTTAGCTCATTGTGAGAATCTCGCTATAAATCTCGTGGTAGTCGGACCTGAAGAGCCACTTACTAGAGGTGTAAGTGATTTTTTGCAAGCACACAAAATTAAAGTCTTTGGTCCAAGTGCTAAAGCGGCACGACTAGAAGGCTCAAAAGCATTTATGAAAGACTTTGCCACAAGGCACAAAATCCCCACAGCAAGATATTTACAAAGCGATGACATCGAGCAAATCCGCGCATTTATCGCCACGCTTAACCCACCAATCGTAGTCAAAGCCGATGGATTGTGCGCGGGCAAAGGCGTGATAATCGCGCCAGATTCTACAACCGCCCTGCAAGAAGCGCAAAAAATGCTCAGTGGAGAATCGTTTGGAAAAGCGGGCAAGAAAGTCGTAATCGAGGAATTTTTGCAAGGATTTGAACTCTCTGTCTTTGCACTTAGCAATGGCAAGGATTGCATTATCCTCCCGCCAGCCCAAGACCACAAGCGACTTTTAGACAATGATGAGGGGGTCAATACAGGTGGAATGGGCGCATACACGCCTACGCCAATGTGCGATGAGAATCTCTTTAAGCGCATTAAGGAGGAAATTATGCTCTCAGCGATTAAAGGCGCGAGAGATGATGATATGGAGTTTTGTGGTGTGCTTTTTGGTGGCATTATGGTGGTGGAGCAAAAAGGCGAGCTACAACCATACTTGTTAGAATTTAATGTGCGCTTTGGCGACCCAGAATGCGAAGTGCTTTTACCCACGCTCAAAACACCATTGCTTGATATTTTGCTTTGCGAGGATTTTAGCACATTGCAAGTGGAGTTCAAGGATATGTATAGCTGTGGCGTAGTCGTGGCTAGCAAAGAGTATCCTTATAAAAGCTCAATCGCACAAAATATCCATATACGCCCATTTGATAGTAATTTAGGGCATTTAGTCTTTGCGGGAGTGAGCACAGGAGAGAATCTTAGTAGTTTGCCACGAGATTTTACTAACCCTTGTGGCAAAGATTCTCTCTTGCCGCCACAAGGCAGTGATTCTCACTTGCTTGCAAGCGGTGGGCGTGTGCTTTTAAGCGTAGGGCTTGGCAAATCGTTACAAGAAGCGCAACGCAATGCTTATGCGATTTTACAAAATGTAGATTTTAGCGGAATGCAATACCGAAAAGACATCGCCCATCGAGGCATTGCATTTTTACAATCTAAAAACTAAGGCACACAAACACACAATGAATGAAAAAATACAAAAACTTTTAGAACGCGAGAATCTAGAGCTTGCACCATTAAATGTGCGATTTTTGGCATATTTGTTTGATTGTTTTTTGGTGCTATTTGTGTGTGTGATTGCTTTGTGGAGTAGTTTTAGCGCAGTTTTTAACGAAGAAAATTTGCAAAATGCCTTTGCCCTTTTAAAAACTGCTTTGTGGCGTGTTGCATTGCTCTATACGCTTGTATTTTTTTGCTACGAAGTGCTTTTAGTAAGCCTGTATGGAGCGACTTTGGGCAAAATGATTCTTAAAATTCGCATTGTAAGTGTGGAATTTGTGGATAAACCAAGTATTGCAAGAGCTATTGTAAGGGCATTTTTCAAATGCTTAGGAGCGATATTTTTATATGTGGGCTTTATAATGGCTTTTGATGGGCACTTCAAACGCGCATTACACGATAAAGTATCAAAAACTTTGGTGGTTTAGGTAAAATGCAAATGCGGGTGGTCGTGTTATGTCTTATGCTATTAGCAAGCATAGCAATCGCAAATGAGCAAAAAGACACAAAAGCGCAACTTTTTGAACTCTCGGCTAATAATGTAACCTCGCAAGACAATGTCATCACAGCACAAGAGAATGCGTTTTTGCTTAGTGAAGACATTTATATGTATGCTGATATGATTACTTATAATAGAGAGAGTAAAGATATAGCTTTGCGTGGAAATGTGCGTGTGTATTATGGCGATACACTTTTTATCGATGCGGGGAATGTAGATATAAACTTGCAAACCAAACAAGCCTCTATTACCCCAGCATTTTTGCTTGGAGAGGGTGGATTATGGGTCGCAAGCACGCAATTATCAAGCAATGAAAATACTTATAGCTTTAAAAAAGCTATTATAAGCTCGTGTGATGTGCAGTTTCCTATATGGCATATCAATGCGACTTCTGGCTCTTATAACACACAAAAACAATATGTAAGCGCGTGGAATACAAGACTTTATCTTGGTTCATTGCCTTTGTTTTATGTGCCGTATTTTACCTTTTCCACAGGCACTACACGAAAGAGCGGGTTTATGCCACTAGAGTTCGGCTCGACAAGCCGTGAGGGATATGTCTTTTTAACGCCATTTTACATCGCACCCTTTAACTCGTGGGATATGACACTCACTCCGCAATTCCGCACACAACGAGGCAATGGAGTGCATTATGAACTAAGAATCGCTGATAACAAAAATGGTATAGCCACACTCAATGTCGGGTATTTCAAGCAATATGAGAACTATATAAAAACTTATGATTTAAAAAATAAGGAGATTTATGGATTTGACTTTATATACAAAAGGGAGGGAATCTTTGCAACACCATTTAGCAACTACAACGACAATCTCTTTGCTGATTTGCATTATATGAATGATTTGGATTACAAACGACTTCAAAGTGTAAATGGTCGATTCAATACGCGACTAAGCACTTCTAGGCTTAATTATTTTGGACAAATCTCCAACCACTATATTGGCATTTATGGAAAATACTTTTTAGACTTATCAAGTCCTAGCAACGCAAATACACACCAAGTCTTACCAAGCGTGCAATACCACCACTACATTAGCCCGATATTATTTAATAATCTCTTTTATTCGCTTAATATAGAGAGCAAAAATATCACGCGCCAAAGCGGTTATACTTACACGCAAAATTCCCTCTCTCTACCACTTGGAGTAAGTATGCCTGTGCTTAAAAACTTCGCTAATTTAAGCGGGAGGATTGATGGGTTTGCAAGCAATGTGAGTCTTGGCAACGCACAAAACATCAACGACCCATTTACCAAACAAGCCGTGCAACCCTCAATGAACTACGCTTATGCAAACTATCAAATAGCCATTAATAGCGATATAGCCAAACCTTATAAAAATTTCCTTCACACCGCGCATTTTGATTCTCAATTTAGCGCACCGCTGTATTATTATGCTCAATATGGGCTAGATTCTACGCGTTATGAAGTATATAGCGAGCTAGCAAAAATACTCAGCGCAGAAAATCTCGCCCAATATTGGAATCCAAATGACATTATAGACATTGGCGCAAACAAACCAAAGGCAAATATAAAACTCTCAAATTATTTTTATAGCACAAGTGGCAAGGAAATTGGCTTTTATAGAATCTATCAGCGAATTTTTACTAATGATTCCACGTTTAATGCAAACCAGCCACTACGCCAAGAAATTGGGGTAAATATTTTTAATGGGCTCACTATTACAAGCAATCTTTTTTTCTCGCATAGGACAAATCGCTTTAATGAAGCCTCATTGACATTGAATTTTAACAAATTTGGTTTAAAGGCGAATGCAAATTATTTTTTCAAACTCGGTGAAGACACTATACTAAAAAGCAGCACGTATAACCGTATTTATAGCTCGGCATTTTTACGCGCTAATATGCGCTATGACTTTGGCTACTTCACGCTAGATGCAAATATAGGCTATGATGAGGCAAACGCGAGGCTAAAAGATTGGTCGATAGTATTTTCACGCGATATTGCGTGCTTTGGCATTGGGTTAAAGTTCGCCACTGATGTGCGTCCTATATTTACCAATAGCGGTATTGATACGCTAAGTAACCAATACATCAAAATCGAATTTCGATTTTCTCCACTTACACCGGTTGGATTCACACAAAAATTGCAAAATTAAGGACTTTTTTGCTACAATCTACTCTTTGCAAGGAATAAAAGGAATGCAGACAAAACAATCTTATATATTCACCGATAGAGCGCACGCATTAGAGCAGTTACTAGGAGTTTTTGCACTCAAAAATCTCGATGTCTCGCAAACCGTGATTTTGGCTACGAGCTTTGAGGGAGTGTTTTTCGCAGATGTCTTAGCGAGCAAGCTAAAAGTCCCTCTTGATTATCTCTTTGCTGAAGTTATTACCGCACCGCTTAATAATGAATGCAAAATCGCCATTGTAAGCGAGGAACTTGATATTGTAATGAATGAGAATCTTATCAATGCGTTTGATATAAGCCTTGATTATGTCTATGGTGAATCAAAGCGACAATATGAAGATAGCATTATCCCTATGCGTTACAAATTTCGCAAAGGCGAGCTACTCTCTTCGCTTAATGGACGCGATGTGCTTATAGTAGATCAAGGCATTGATACAGGGCTTACAGCAATGTGTGCGATAAAAACTTGCATAAGCAGGCACGCCAAAAGTATTAAAATTGCTACGCCTATTTTGCCACTAGTCGTAAAAAATGCTTTGAGTGAAATTTGTGATGAAGTGCTGTGCGTGCAAGCATTGGAGAATTTTGTAAGCATTGGACATTATTACAAGGATTTTGAACCCATAGAGCCAAAGGCTATTGAGACGATTTTAAATACACATTTACACAAAAAGACTAAGGGGGAAGCATAAATGAGTAAGGTGAATATTACACTTGGGGAGAGGATAGAATCTTGTCGCTTTGATATTGCTAATCAAGCAAATGGCGCGGTGCTTTATGAATGTGGTGGGACTAGCATTATCGCCACTGTGTGTGTGGGAAATACACCGATAGAGGCAGATTTCGTGCCACTAAGCGTGCAATACATTCAAAAAACCTATGCTGTTGGGAAGTTTCCAGCGGGCTTCATCAAGCGCGAGGGCAAGCCAAGTGAATTTGAGATTCTCACCTCAAGACTTATAGATAGGACTTTACGCCCACTTTTTCCTAAAGGTTTTGCATATCCAACGCACATTGTAGCAATGGTTGTAAGCTATGATGGGACAAATGACTTAGCCCTATGCGCGCTAAAGGCAGCAAGCATCGCCCTATATACTTCAAATATCATCATTGAATGGCAGGAAAAATCGCCATTAAGCGCAGTGAGAATAGGACGCATAAATGGCGAGTTTATCATCAATCCAGATTCTCACGCACTCAAAGAGAGTGAATTAGATTTGTTTGTAAGTGGTAAAGGCGATGAACTCCTAATGATAGAAATGAATGCACAACAACAAAATGATAAACCAAATCTCTTAAGCGAGAATCTCACCATAGAAGCACTTGAACTCGCACAAAAACATATAGCAAATGATTGCGAAGAATATGAAAAACTCCTAAAATCCCGCCAAAAACAACCAACCATACCATTTCCCTTAAAAATCAAACAAACCCATTCTTTGGAGTTTTTACGACAACATTGCGTAGATTCTATAAAACTTGCCATACAACAAGCCTCAAAGAGCGAAAGAGCGGGAGCATTTGATGAAATCATTAAAGAAGTAATCGCTCAAGGATTTGAAGAAGAAGATGTCAAGCATTGCTTAGGTATATTCAAAAAATCCTTAGTGCGTGAGATGATTTTACAAGATGGCGTGCGCGCTGATGGTAGGGCATTAGATGAAGTGCGTAAAATTAGCATTGAGACAAATATCTTGCCACACGCACACGGGAGTGCGCTTTTTACACGCGGGCAAACACAGACATTGGTCGCTTGCACCTTAGGCACAGAATCTGATGCACAAGGCATAGAGCCTTTAGGAAGTGTGGGCGCGAAAGATAAGTTTTTGTTTCACTACAACTTTCCAAGTTTTAGCGTTGGTGAAACGGATATGATAGGCTCTGTGGGGCGCAGAGAGCTAGGACACGGCAATCTTGCAAAAAAAGCCCTCAAATCAAGCATTATGCAAAATAATGCCATCATTCGCATTGTTTCAGAAATTTTAGAATCCAATGGCTCAAGCTCAATGGCAAGCGTGTGCGGTGGAAGCCTAGCACTACAAGCAAGCAATGTAGCAATGCACTCACTCATCGCTGGCGTGGCAATGGGACTTGTAAGCGAGGGAGAGAAATATGCTATTTTGAGCGATATTACAGGCTTAGAAGACCACGATGGCGATATGGATTTTAAGGTGGCAGGCGATGAAAATGGCATTAGCGCGTTACAAATGGATATAAAACTTGGTGGGATTTCAAGCGAGATTCTAAACGCCGCACTAATGCAGGCAAAAGCTGCAAGAGTGCATATTTTAGGCATTATGAAGCAATCATTACGCAACCTTACAATCAATTATGACATTTTGCCAAAGACTGAGAACTTTTGTGTGCCAAGTAATAAAATGGTGGATATTATCGGGCAAGGCGGTAAGACTATAAAAGGGATTATTGAAAAATTTGAAGTAAGCATTGACTTAGACAGAGAAAATGGCGAAGTAACCATAAGCGCACAAAATGCAAAGAATCTAAAAGAAGCGAAAGAATATATTTTGGGATTAGTGAAAGGATTTGAGAGTTATGAAGTTGGCTTAAAATTTAAGGGTGTGGTTAAAAAAATTTGTGATTTTGGCGTGTTTATCGAGCTCCCAAATGGTGGCGATGGACTATTACACATTAGCAAACTCACCGATGAAAAAGGAAAAAAACCAAGCGATATTTTAGGCGACACTAAAGAGATTGAATGTGTGATAATAGAAATCAATGGGCAAAAAGTGGGGCTTGGTTTAGCGTAAATCCACTCTTTTTAAGCCCCGCTAAAAATCTCCTTGCTACTTGTAATTTTCTATTGCTTTTTGCAAAATCTCTTGTGCTTGCGCTACGCCTTTGTAATCTTTAACCTTTACCCACTTATTTGGCTCTAGCGTTTTGTAAGTTTCAAAAAAGTTTTTGATTCTATCAAGGGTGATTTGTGGCAAATCTTGCAGGCTTTTGATATTGTCATATCTAGGGTCAATTTTGCTAATTGGCACAGCTAGGAGTTTTTCATCCATTCCGCTTTCATCTTCCATCACTAGCACACCGATAAGACGACATTTTATCGCACTACCCGCTTGCAATGGATATTCATTGAGCACGAGAATGTCTGCAGGGTCGCCATCATCTGCCAAAGTATTTGGCACGAAGCCATAATTTGCAGGATAAAACATCGCCCCATAAAGCACCCTATCTACCATTACCACACCACTTTCTTTATCCACTTCGTATTTGATATTTGAGCCATAAGGGATTTCAATAATGGCGTTGATTTTGCTTGGATTCTCACCTGCGACAAGTTTTGTAATGTCCATTTTTACTCCTTTTTAAGATAATTTTGCTTGCGGATTTTTGATAAATTTTTCTATATCTGCCACGATTTCTTCGATAGTTCGCTCGCCATTCACCGTATAAAGCAATCCATTTTTCTCATCATAAAATGTCCTAATCTCCTCAAGCGGTTTGCGATAGACTTCCATTCGGTTGTTAAATACTTCGATATTATCATCTGCGCCTCTTGCCCTGCCTAAAACTCTCTCCCTAGCGACCTCCTCACTCACTTCTACCTCAATGACAGCCTCTAAAACTACATCATTTTGTCTCTCTAGCTCATCTTGCAAGGCGTGCATTTGCTCCACGCTACGCGGATACCCATCAATCAAAATAATATCTTTTGGGGCATTTTTAAGCGCGTCAATAATCGTGCCAACCACAATGCTAAGAGGCACTAAATTTCCCTTGCTTACAAAACTATCGATAAGTTTGCCCTGCTCGCTCCCGCTCGCTACTTCCGCGCGCAATAGTTCACCTGTGGAATAATGCACAATGCTATCAGCGTTATTCTTTGCGATAATTTGCGCATCAGTCGTCTTACCACTGCCCGGTGCTCCAATGATTAAAAACAACTTTTTCATTTTTTTCTCCTTAGATTTAGCTTATGTAGATTCTCACATTCTATCACAAATTCGCATAAATGCGTTAATTTTTAGGATTTCTTAAGCGAATATGCAACTCTCTTAATTGCTCCTCGCTCACTTCACTTGGCGCGTTTGCAAGCAAACAGGTTGCTTTTTGAGTTTTAGGGAATGCAATCACATCGCGCAATGAATGCGAATTACTAAGCAACATAATAAGCCTATCAAAACCAATGGCAAATCCGCCGTGTGGTGGCGCACCAAAGCTAAGTGCCTCAAGCAAGAATCCAAATCGCTCCTTTGCCTCTTGCTTGCTAATACCTAAAATTTCAAACACTTTATTTTGGATAGAATCTTTATGGATTCTAATGCTTCCACCACCAAGCTCCACGCCATTTAACACCACATCATACTCCACAGATTCTTTATTAGTGTATCTAACTTCTCTTGAGCGATAAATTTTACCAAAGGACCTTTGATTTCTCCCTCTTTAAGCTGGATATACGCAAGTCCTTGCGCACCAAATTTACGCACAAATTCTTCTAACTCACCCAAACTTTTACGCGAATAGCGCGAATCACCACCCTTCACACACAACGCCTTAAAGCGATTTTTCGCACTATCTTTAGCGATTGAAGCAAAAATATCATTACTAGAATCCACAAACAAATCACCAACTTCTATGAGTGGCATTTCAAAGCGCAAATCTGGCTTATCACTTCCATAGGATTCCATTGCCTCACAATATGGCATTCTTTTAAACGGCGTGCTTATGGGCTTGCCTGCTGTGGCAAAAATCTCAAAAAGTAACTTTTCAGCCACTTCCATTACATCATCTTGATTGCAAAAGCTCATTTCTACATCAATTTGGGTAAATTCTGGCTGTCTATCCGAGCGCAAATCTTCATCTCTAAAGCACTTTGCAATTTGAAAATACCGCTCAAATCCACTTATCATAAGAATCTGTTTAAAAAGCTGTGGGCTTTGTGGCAGGGCGAAAAATTGCCCATCGTGGATTCTGCTTGGGAGGAGGTAGTCCCGTGCGCCCTCTGGTGTGGAAGCCGTTAAAATCGGTGTTTCAACTTCTAAAAATCCCATTTTTTGCAACGCATTGCGCGCACTTATAGCCATATCAGAGCGCATTTTGAATATTTGATATGCCTTTGGCGCGCGCAAATCTAAATAGCGATACTTTAATCGCAACTCTTCATTTGTATTTTCATCACCAATGGTAATGGGCGGAGTGAGTGATTTATTCTCTATTATAAGCTCGCTTACAATCACTTCAATCGCGCCTGTCTTTAGCTTTGGATTCTCTAATCCCTCGCCTCTTGCGCGCACCTTTCCCTTAGCGATAAGCACAAACTCATCACGCACGCTTTGTGCTATCTCATAAGCCTTAGGTGTAGAATTGGAATCGCATACAAGCTGTAAGATTCCGCTTTTATCACGCAAGTCAATAAACACCACACCTCCGTGGTCGCGGTAAGAATTACACCAGCCACATACGGCGACTTCAGAGCCTATTAAATCTTTTGAAACTTCCGTGCATAAATGTGTTCTAAGCATTTGTATCCTTAAAATACGCTAAAGTGCGTTTGTAATTATTTTTTATGATTTAAGTAATCTGCGCAACGCCTGCTCCATTTGCGCTGGATTCCCTTTTGTTACGAAGGCATCAGCTTTGAGTGTCTCTGTCATTTGCCTATTAGATTCTGAATCCATTGAAGAGTTGATAATCACAGGGATATGTGCTGTGCTTTGCTCTTCTTTTACTCGTTTTAATACCTCAAAACCAGATATCAAAGGCATTTCAAGGTCTGTGATAACCGCACCAACCATTTTGCTTACTCCTGCATTATGCAAGTAATCAAGCAACGCCTTGCCATTTGGAAAAGTAAAATAGTTTAATTCAAGCTTTTCAATAATATGTTGTAATGACTTCGCCGCTGTTTTAGAATCTTCAGCCAAAAGCACGATGCGATTGCTGTGGATTGCGCTTAAGTTTTCTAGCTCTAACTCATCATCTGTGTTTCCATTTGATAGTGTATCAGCCACCATTTTCTCCACATCGAGAATCTGCACCACACTCCCATCATCATACTTCGTTGTAGTGGTAACCTTTGAGTTTCCATCAATGCCAAACTCACTCCCCTCCTCAATTTCATTCCAATTTTTCTGGATAATGCGCTTCACACTTTGAATCTTTAGCCCAACCACGCAACTTGAAAAGCTACAAATCACCACAAGATTCTTCTCTCCCTCGATAGAGTATGGGTGCAAATCCCTATAAGGGTCATCTTGGCTATAATATAACCACCTGCGCATATCTATCAGCGGGATTGTCTCCTCACGCACGGTCAAATATCCTAACATTATGCCATTGTTTTCGCCCTCTGTCTCAGTCAGCTCATCGTTATAATAAATAATCTCACGGATTTTAAAGACATTTATAGCATAAAGTTGTGTCGTGCCCTCTACCTCGGTCCCTAATGTGAAACACAAAAACTGCACTTCGTTTTTAAGGTGTATGGTGGCCATTTTATCAACATTTTCTACCAATGTATCCCTCCAAAAAAAAAGAATCCAAAATCTCTATACAAGTCTTATCAAGTAAGTTAAAATTTAGAGCAAAATTAAAGTTATAATTCTAGCAAACTTCTTAACAAAAAATTACTAAATAAGGAGAGATTTTGAATATTTTAGATTCCGCAAGTTATAAAAATGCTATCAAAACGCTTAACGAAATGGCATATCACTACTATGTCTTAGATAATCCTATCGCTAGCGATGAGGAGTATGACACACTCTATCATCAAGTGAAAAACTATGAAGAGGCAAATCCTAAGGACATATTACCACATTCCCCAACGCAACGCGTGGGCGATACGCCACTCCAAGAGTTTGAGAAACACTCACATTTGAAGCGAATGTGGAGCTTAGATGATGTCTTTAGCGCAAATGAGCTTCAAGAATGGCTTGAGCGCATTTATAAATCCTATCCAAATGCGACTTTCACTTGTTCGCCAAAATTTGATGGTCTCTCGCTTAATCTTTTATACCAAAATGGGAATCTTATCAGTGCAACTACGCGCGGTGATGGTATCACGGGTGAGCTTGTAACACAAAATGCCAAGACTATTTTTTCTATTCCTTTGCAGATTCCGCTTTTGCAAACCATAGAAATTCGCGGTGAAGTTGTCATCACTAAAGATGACTTTAACGCACTCAATCAATCACGCACACAAGAAAATCTCCCCCTTTTTGCTAATCCTAGAAACGCGGCGGCTGGCTCTTTGCGCCAACTAGATTCCACCATTACAGCAAGACGACCTTTGCGTTTTATGCCGTGGGGAATCGGGGAAAATCCACTTAATACGACAAGTTTTTATGCAATGCTACGCGAAATTGAAAATTTTGAGTTTGCAAAGATTCCATTTCTCACGCACGCCAAAGGCTATGAAGAGATTCTTAAAGTCTATAATGAAATTTTACACACAAGGGAATCTTATCCTATAATGCTTGATGGAATGGTAGTAATGCTTGATGAACTTGCAAGCCAAGAAGCACTTGGCTGGACGATTAAATCTCCACGCTTTGCGTGCGCGTTTAAATTCCCCGCTATTGAAAAAACTTCAATCCTTAAAGGCGTAACCTTTCAAGTGGGGCGAAGTGGAGTGATTACTCCCGTAGCAGAGCTTGAAGCCGTAGAGATTGAGGGAGCGACTATCACGCGTGCGAGTTTGCATAACTTTAGCGAAATCGCCAAAAAAGATATAAGAATCGGCGATAAAGTAGTCATTATCCGTAGTGGTGATGTGATACCAAAAATCATAAAATCCCTGCATAACGCACGCAAGGGAGATGAGCACATCATACAACGCCCAAAAATATGCCCAGAATGTGGGGGAGAGCTTTTAATTGAGGAGATTCTCATTAAATGTCAAAATCTAAGTTGCAACGCTCGCATAAAAGAATCTATCGTGCATTTTGCAAGCAAAAAAGCCCTTAATATCGATGGTTTGGGCGAAAAAATCGTGTATGAACTTTTTGACAATAATCTCATTAGAAGTATTTTGGATTTGTATTCCTTGCGTAAAGATTCTCTACTCACACTTGATGGCTGGAAGCAAAAGCGCGCACAAAATCTGCTAGATTCTATCCAATCGACAAAAGGTGTGGAATTATGGCGACTTATTAACGCTTTGGGGATTGAGCATATCGGCGAGGGCGCGAGCAAAAAGCTTGCGCAAAAATTTGGGCTTAACGCCTTTGGTGCGACATTTGAAGAAATTTTAGATATCGATGGCTTTGGTGAGGAAATGGCACGCTCAATTTGCGAGTTTAACGCCACCAATGCAACACTTATCACGCAAATTTGTCAAATCATTCAACCAAGCGTGCAGGTTTTAGCCATTCAAGAATCTACCATTAGTGGCAAAACCTTTGTCATTACAGGCACGCTCTCACGCAGTAGAGATGAAGTAAAACAAGAATTACAATCCTATGGCGCACGCGTGAGTGCAAGCGTGAGCAAAAAAACAGATTTTGTGCTCTGCGGAGAAAATGCCGGAAGCAAAGAAGAAAAAGCACGCGAATTAGGGGTTAAAATCATAAGTGAAGAAGAGTTAGATTCTCTAC
>CAKVEH010000013.1 GCA_934728205.1 uncultured Helicobacteraceae bacterium | reverse complement strand
GATACCACCACCACAAATGAGAATCTCGTGCTAAAAACTAATTTTGAAGCCTTTAGAAGTATTTATAATATCGCTAAAGAACAAGGTGCTATGCTTGTGTATGCAAGCTCTGCTGGGACTTATGGCAACTCAAGTGCGCCAAATATCGTAGGGCAAGGCGAAATCCCAGAAAATGTCTATGGATATTCTAAGTTGTATATGGATTATTTTTCGCGCAGGCAAATTGAGTGTGAGCCACAGATTCCACTCATTGGATTGCGATATTTTAATGTTTTTGGCGAGAGAGAATATCACAAAGGCAAGACCGCCTCAATGGTGCTACAACTTGGACTCCAAGCACTAGAGCACAAAAAAGTGCGACTTTTTAAGCACGGCGAGCAAAAGCGTGATTTTGTCTTTATCAAAGATGTCATTCAAGCAAATGTCAAAGCAATAGAAGCACAAAAAAGCGGAATCTATAATGTAGGCACGGGTGTAGCGCGGAGTTTTAATGATGTGGTGAATGCACTCAAAGCAGAATTAGGAGAATTTGAAGTGGAATATTTTGACAATCCTTATGGATTCTATCAAAACCATACACAAGCAGACATTCAAAGCACAAAAGAATTTTTATCCTACACACCACGATTTAGCCTAGAAGAAGCTATAAAAGTGTATGTCCCAGAAATTAAGAGAATCTATGAGCGAGAAATCGCTAGAAAATAACTTTTTGTAACAATGTTTGATTTAGAAAATAAAAGTCCAAAAATCCTTGTGGTTGGGGATTTAATGATTGACCACTACATTTGGGGTGGATGCGAGAGGATTTCGCCCGAAGCCCCCGTGCAAGTCGTAGATGTCAAAAGCGAAAGCAATCGCTTAGGTGGAGCGTGCAATGTAGTAAATAACCTTATCGCTCTTGGCGCACAAGTAAGCGTATGTGGAGTGATAGGCGATGATGAAAATGGCAAATGGCTCACACAAACCTTACAATCACTTGGTGTGGATATTAGCCATATTTTTGTTGATTCCTCGCGTCCAACGACCAAAAAATCGCGCGTAATCATTTCACATCAGCAAGTTTTGCGCGTGGATAGAGAAAGTGCACTTAGTGTAGATTCTGCGCTTTTGGCAAAAGTGCGCGATGAATTACAATCTTTGCTTAAAAAAGTAGATTGTGTGATTATTTCAGATTATGGCAAAGGACTTTTAGATTACGCATTTACGCAACACATTATCTCTCTTGCGCGAAGGGAGCATAAATTCGTGCTTTGCGACCCTAAGGGCAAAGACTACACCAAGTATAAAGGTGCGACCCTACTCACTCCAAACAAAAAAGAAGCACAAGAAGCCACAGGTATAACTATTAACGATGATAGAAGCCTTTTGCAAGCTGGATTAAAGATTAAAGAACTTTGCGACCTCTCTATCTCACTTATCACGCTAAGCGAAGATGGGATTGGAATCTTTGATGATGGCAAATGCCAAAAAATCCCCACTTTCGCCCAAGAAGTCTATGATGTAACGGGAGCTGGGGACACCGTGATTGCTGCTCTTGGCTTTGCCTTAAGTGCTGGGTTGGATATTTATAAGGCAAGCGAGTTTGCCAATATGGCAGCAGCAGTGGTGGTTGGTAAAGTTGGTAGCGCAAACGCCACACATATTGAAATTGACCATTTTTTGCACGCTAAGATAAAAGATTCTAGTGGATATAAGATTCTATCAAAAGAGCAACTCAAACGCATTTTGGATACATTTAGGACAAATAACAAAAACACTAAAATTGTCTTTAGCAACGGGTGCTTTGATATTCTCCATCGCGGGCATACTCAATACCTCAAAAAAGCTCGTGCATTGGGCGATATGCTTATCGTTGGACTTAATAGTGATGATTCTGTGAAGGCACTTAAGGGCGATTCTCGTCCCATCAACACACAAGAAGATAGAGCATTTGTGCTCTCGAGTTTGGAGAGTGTGGATTATGTCGTCATCTTTGAAGAATCTACGCCAAGCGAGCTTATCAAATATCTCACCCCTGATATTTTAGTCAAAGGTGCAGATTATGAGGGCAAGGAAATTGCTGGAAGTGAATTTGTCAAAGAAGTGCATTTAATTGAATTTGTCCCTAACAAATCAAGTAGTAACATTATAGAAAAAATAAGGAGTTTGTAATGCAAGATTTTAGCAACTTTATTACAGAGGAATTTCACAAACACATCGAAGCAAGCACAAAAGCCTTGCCTGCGATGCTAGATTCTATCCAACAAAGCGCGCAACTTTTAGTGCAATGCCTTAAAGACGGAGGCAAAGTGCTTATTTGCGGTAATGGTGGGAGTGCGGCAGATTCTCAACATTTTGCTGCTGAACTCACAGGGAGGTATAAACGCGAGCGCAAAGGACTTCCAGCCATAGCTCTAAGCGTGGATACTTCCGCGCTCACTGCCATAGGCAACGACTATGGCTATGAATTTGTTTTCTCTCGCCAAGTGCAAGCCCTTGCAAACAAAGGCGATATAATCTTTGGAATCTCTACAAGTGGTAACTCTGCTAATGTGCTCAATGCTTTTAAAATTGGTAAAGAAATTGGGTGTAAAAATATCGGGCTAAGCGGTCGCGATGGCGGGGCAATGAATGAATTGTGTGCAATAAACCTCATCGTCCCAAGCAACGATACGCCAAGAATCCAAGAAATTCATATCCTTGTTATCCACGCATTGTGCGACATCATAGAGAATCAGTGCGGATAAGTAGCGGTGGATAATGTTTGAAAAAACTATTGAATCACTCAATACAATTCACAACTTTTCACAAGAACTCAAAGAACTCATTAGCACTGATGGAATCAGTGCGCCATTTGCCAATGTCCAAAGCACCGCTGGACTAAATACACTTACACTGCCTAATGGCAAGGTGTTGCAATGCTTTGGACATATTAAAGTGGTAAGTTATAAAGACTTTCAAACCTTTGGCGCGCCAAAACTGCACTTTTGTGCGTGCGATGAGTTTTTAGCACTCATAGATTCCAAAAATCCGCTTTTAAGTTTAGTGCAAGCACAAAAAAATTCCTTTAGTTTCACGGTGCAGCAAGGCAATGTTACCACAGCGTGGTATACGGATTATCCATTGCCATTTTGCGAGTCGTGCGTGGAGATTTTACGCACCTTGCTAGCCAAATCTGGCAGCAACGAGAATCAAAATCTCACACAAAAAGAATTAGAAAAGATTGTTTTTTCTAAAAACTTTATAAAACTTTTTTCTTAAAAGTATCTTTTAGAGCAAATATCGCATTACTATATTTATCGCAAGGATAATAACAAAACTAAGTGAGCCGTGCTGCAAAAAGAATAATATCCTTTGGCTAGCATTGTGTGTGCCAAAACTGCTAGATTCTCTATAAATTACATATAAAATCCCAACAAAAACACACAATGAAAGAATGAAAGAAACATAGATGTTGTCAAAATTTTTCTGCTTTATATCCACTCCAATTTCGCTTAAAAATACACTCAAACCAAAAGCAACAATAACTAATCCAATGCCAGCAAAAAATGATAATGCGCTATTTGCAATCTTTTTAGCACCGCTTAGCTCAAAAAAATATGCGCGATTCTCAAAATGGATACACACACTCATTATAAAGCACGGCAACATACTCAAAAATACTCCAAGTGAAACAAATATTGAAATTTTAGAGAGAAAAAACATCTTAGAATCATTTGGATTAGCCGATACAAAAACACTCCCAATTATAATAAATAAAAAAAGTAGCACTAACCCCAAATGCAAGAAAACATTTACAAAATGCTTTTGCATAAGATTTACCAAAGCAGTAAAAAACAACAAAAGCAAGGCAAAATACAAAAACACCACACGATATTGTGCAAAAAATTCCTCCACGACAAACCCACTAGTGTCAGGGAAAAATGATGATTTAGCAAATGCTACACACGAAAACAAAATCAATAATACACAAACTCTCATCATAAATCCACTCTACACTATACTAACTCGTGCATCATTCCGTTACAATAGATTTTTTCCACTTTGGAGCGCAATTTTACTCCATTATATGGTGAAAAGGAATCTTCTATGTGTGTGTGAGAATCTTCATTGACAATGATAAACTCCGCCTCCGCTCCAACTTCTAAACTTCCGCGATTAAGCCCCAAGATTCTCGCGGGATTATGTGAAAACAACGCTGAAAGCACGCTAAGCTCAATATTATGTGTCTTAAAAATCCTATCATACGCAAGCGCAAAGCCAAAAGCAATGCAATCAATCCCAAATTCCGCCAACTCAAAGACTTGGTCTTTTTGTGAGTTGAAATTCGCACACTGCAAAGTGCTAAGCATATCAATCTTACCACCTTTAAGATTCTCCAATAACGCCACGCGCAAATGCTGGGGTAAAAGCGGTGGAGTAATTTTACCAGCGGTGTTGTAATTATCACACACCTCTTCATTCAAAATTAAATGATGCAAACTTACTTGTGTATGAGCCTTTAAGCCTTGTGCTTTGTAAGATTGGATAATATCCACGCTGCGCGGGAGACACACAGCATTTAAAAGCAATGTAATATCACAATCCACAAACATTTCACATATTCTAGCCACTTCTGTGCTTTGAGATTTATAACTTATCATTGGCAATCCCAATTTGCCCGCAAACTCACCCTCAAAAAGCACGCCTTGAGACAATGAACTTTCTTTAGGCAAACAAATGATAGGTGTTTGAAGCATTTTGGCATATTGTGCTATACGCATAAGCATATTTCCTTCAATATCACTATTGGTGCAAATACAACGCGCACCATTATCATATAGCCTGCTTATATCACTTAGTTTATGATGGCTTGCACTATCGCTACTTTGCGTGATAGTAGGTTTTATGCTTGGGATAAAATGCACTTGCGTAGCTATATCAAGGCTTTTTACTAACTCCACAATGGCTTCATTATCGATAGCTGGCGTGCTTTGTGGAAAAAGCAAAAGGGTAGAGAATCCACCATTTAAAGCCTTTTTTGAAAGCGTAGTAAGATTGCTCCTTGAGAGTGTCTTTGCCTTAGGATATACGCCTATGTCAATGAGAGAAGGCATAAGGAGTTTTCCATTTGCCTCATATATCTCGTGTGTTTGATACTCTTTCATTTCATTTAAGTTTTGCGTTACTTCTGCAATAACGCCATTTTCAACCTTCAAACAGCCCTTTTTACTTCCACGATAATCACACATTGTAGCGTCTTTGATTATCATATTGCAATTCCTTTGCTCTTAGATTCCATATTGAGCGATTTTTGAGCGCAGGACACTCTCACTCATTCCTAATAAATCGCTTATTTTTTGCATATTGCCATCTTCTCTTTGCACCATTTGATATAAAAGCTCTTTTTCTAAATCTGCAATGCTAGAATCTTGAAGATTCCCAAATACGCGCTCTCTGCTTTGCAATGCTAAGTCTTCGGGCTTGATTTCGTTACCATCACTTAAAATTACTGCGCGTTCAATCACACTCAAAAGCTCCCTTACATTCCCATACCAAGCATATTGAAGCATTTGCTTTTTAGAATCTTCACTAAAACTCTTTGGTTCAAAGCCATATTTTTGCGTGGTTTCTTGAAGTTTATATTGCGCTATTTGGAGGATTTCTTCTTTTCGCTCGCTAAGTGGCGGGATAAAGATTGGGATTGTCTGCAAGCGGAAAAACAAATCTTGGCGAAACTCACCTCGAGTGATTTTTTGCGATATATTGGCATTAGTCGCAGAGATAAATCGCACATCAATAATAATTTCCTTAGAGCTCCCAAGTCTTGTAAGTGTTTTTTCTTGTAGCACGCGCAAAAGTTTAGCTTGCAAACCAATAGGCATTTCGCCAATCTCATCTAAAAACACCGTTCCGCCATTTGCGACTTCTAAGATTCCGAGTTTTTGCGTTGTAGCGTCCGTAAATGCACCCTTTTCATATCCAAACAATTCGGATTCTAACAAGTGTTCAGGGATTGCTGCCATATTGATGGCAATAAATGGAGATTTGGCGCGATTTGAGTTTTCGTGGATAAAATTTGCAAATACATCTTTTCCCACGCCACTTTGTCCCATTAAAAAAACATTAGCATCGGTTGGAGCGACTTTGAGTGCGATTTTTTTTGCCTGCTCTAATGCAGGTGAAGTAGCGATAAATCGCTTAGATTCCACGAGGTTTGCCTCTGTGTTCTTTTTGCTTGGTAATTTTGACGTGCTTGCTTGAAGTTTTTGGGTGTTTGCTTTAGAATCTAGCGCATTTAGCTCTCTTTCTTGCTCCTTAGCAATGCGCTCTAATGCCTCAATCATTTCTTTTTCAATATTTTTTTCTTTAATCAAAAAATCTTTTACGCCCAAGCGTATCGCCTTTATAGCATTTTGCACGCTGGCATTCCCCGTAATAACGATGGCTTTATAATGCCCACTATTACCCTGCTCTTGCAATGCGCTCAAAAACTGCAATCCGTCCATTTTGGGCATATTTATATCAGTGATGACGACATCAAAACTCTCATCAATGCTATCTAGTGCTTCCTTAGCATTTTTAAAGCTCACAATTTCATATTGTGGATAATCACCAAAAGTAATCTCTAGTGCCTTTCGGAAGTTAGTATCATCTTCGACAATGCAAATTTTCATCATATATCCTTAAAATCGCCCTTGCAAGGCTTCCCCTCATAAGAGCGCAAAATACTCCTTGTAGCAAATTGTCTCTTGTAATATTGTGCATTTAGAGTCTTAGTGTTAAATTATAGCTTATTTTTAGGCGTAATGGTGGTTAAATGAAAGATTTAAGAAATCTTATACAAAACATACAGCAAAAATGTGGAATCTATCAGTTCTATGATACGCAAGGGAATCTTTTGTATGTGGGAAAAGCAAAAAATCTCAATAAACGCGTAAAAAGTTATTTTGCCAAAAGTGCCAATCTAAGTCCTCGTATCGCCTCAATGGTGGCACAAATCAATGACATTAAAACACTTGTTACCACAAGCGAACAAGACGCCCTTATCCTAGAAAATGCCCTTATTAAAGCCTCCAAACCAAAGTATAATATTCTATTGCGCGATGATAAAACCTATCCATACTTGTATGTCGATAGGTCTGAAAATTTCCCCACCATTAGTATCACACGCAAAATCATTAAAAAACAAAAAGTGCAATATTTTGGTCCTTTTAGCTCTGGCGCAAAAGAACTCTTAGAGGGCATTTTACAAACCAACAAACTTGTGCAAAAAAAATCCTGTCTCAAGGGCAAAAAAGGCTGTTTGTTTTATCAAATCAATCGTTGCAGTGCGCCTTGTGAGCAAAAAATCTCTAAACAAGACTATGCTAGCATACTCCAAGATTCCCTAGATCTCATTTATAATAAGAAAAAACTTCTTGCAATGTTAGAATCTAAAATGCTATCTTTTGCCAAATGTGAGGCTTTTGAAGAAGCTTCAAAGCTACGCGATATGATAAAAAAAATCACACAAATGCAAATACATAGCAGTATTGATTTGGCAGATACAAGCAATTATGATATTTTTAGCATTCTTGTGCCAAATGTGAATGTTTCACCAAGTGCAGATTCTCTCACAAGCAAGGCACATCAAAGAGTGATTTTGTTTAAGCTATTTGTGCGCAATGGGCGCGTAAATTCGAGTGATTATATCATCGCGCATAATAGCGCATTATCCTCTCAAAGTGAAATACACGCGCTTTATTCTCAAGCCCTACTCTCTCATTATGCTAAAAATCCTCCCATTTTGCCTGATTGCATTTTATTGCCCAATGATATTGGTGAGTTTAGCGATAAAGAAAAACTCCAAGATTTTTTTTATAACAAATTTAACAAAAAAATCCCTATTCTCCAACCAATCAAAGGCAAAAAAGCCGAGCTCATCACACTAGCAAGTAATAATGCGACAGAAATTTTACGCTTAGAAGAAATCCAAACAAGGGAATACAACAAACTTTTAGCAGAAATTCACACATTTTTTGCCCTCACACACACGCCATATAGAATCGAGGTTTTTGATACCTCTCATCACGCAGGGAGTCAATGTGTGGGTTCAATGATAGTCTTTGAGAATAATGACTTTATTAAGCAATCATACCGCTACTTTTCCTTACAAACACGCGATGAATACGCCCAAATGCGCGAATTACTCACAAGGCGTGCGCAAAAATTTGAGGAAAATCCTCCACCTGATTGCTGGCTTATTGATGGTGGAAGTGCGCAGCTTAATATTGCACGCGAAATTATAGAATCTAGTGGTGCAAATGTGGATATTATCGCCATTGCTAAACACAAAATAGCAGGAAAAGCCCATAGGGCAAAGGGAAGTGCAAATGATATTTTGCATTCACACAAAGGCACATACAAACTCTCCCCGAGCGATAAAAAATTGCAATTTTTTCAAAAACTCCGTGATGAGGCACATCGTTTTGCCATTACCTTTCATCGTGCTACAAAACTTAAAGAGCTTACACGCATTGAGATTCTAGGGGATAAACGCGACTTAACGCACGCACAAATAGAAAAATTGTTGCGGATTTATGGTAGTATAAAGGTCATTGAAAATCTCAATGATACAGAGATAAAAGAGGTTTTGCGCTCTAAGAAGTAGTTACAAACCCCAATCAATCTCTAAACTTAACCACGCTACAAAAGGGGTAAAAATGAAATCTTTAGGGGGGGGGGGCAAAATACAAATTCTAACGCGCACCAAAGGATATTTTAAAAATATTTCAACCAAACAAAAAACAAGTATTTTAATGTGGCTAATTGGCACGACATTTATGCTTTGCTCATTCACAGGATTACTTTCACTCACAGGATTAAAGGGCGATTATGATAGAAATTACACCAAAACACAAACAAATATGACTTACAATCAGATTCTGGTTTTAAGCCAATACAATGTCGAAGATTCCACGCAACTTCACAAAATAAAAAATCTTTGGGAGCGGTATAAACACAAACTACAAGAACAAGAAAATGGGCATAAAATTTTAGTAGCAATTCACTCTTTTTACCAAAATTACTACACAAAAGAATTAGGGGAGCAGACAGACATTCTCACTAATCAACAACAAGACATTATGGAGCAAATAGATTTTTTATTTTTAGGAGAATCTTTAGACACACAAAAACTTAATGAATTGTTTTTACAACTCTTTGAAATCAATATACAACTCTCTACTCATAATAAAGCTATTAGTGATTCTATTTATCATTCAAGTCTTATTTTGCTTGGGTTTTTTGTAAGTGTGCTTGCGGGGGCGTTTTTGTTCCTTTCTAAAAGTATTGCAGATTCTATTGATGAGAGTTATGCAGATTTAGAGAATCTTGTCAAGCAAAAAACACTCGAACTCCAAAACATTAACGCCAACCTCCAAAAATCTATCGAACTTGAAGTCGCCCAAAATCAAAAAAAAGATTTACTTATTTATCAGCAAGCAAGACTTGCTTCGGTGGGTGAAATGCTCCATAATATCGCTCATCAATGGCGACAGCCACTAAATTCACTTACATTGCTTATTCAAAGTTTCCAAACCAAACAAGAAAATGGCAAACTGAGTGAGGAATTCATACGAGCACAAACACAATATGGTTTAAAAATCGCTAAAAATATGAGTGAGACTATTGAGAGTTTTAGTAATTTTTTCCGCCCAGAAGTGCAAAAAACATATTTTAGTATCCAAAATGCCATTACAGAATCTTTAGAGCTTATAAACCCCGTGTTAAGGGATAATAAAATCACTATACAAAATGATTTTTCTAATGGTGATTATGAAGTTTTGGGCTATGAAAACACCTTTACTCAAGTGATTTTTGTGCTTGTGAATAATGCCATTGACGCATTTAAGGGGCTAAAAAATCCTAGAGATACAAATCTCATACAAATATCCATAGGCAAAGATGAGGAGAATCTCTACATTTATGTCAAGGACAATGCAGGCGGAATAAAGCCAAATAATATTGAAAAAATTTTTGAGCCTTATTTCACAACGAAACATAAGGCAAAAGGCACGGGTATTGGACTTTATATGGCAAAGCAAATCATTGAAAAACAATTTTTTGGACAAATAGATGTGAAAAATATTGAATCTTTAGGACAAAATACTTATAATGGTAGCTTATTTAGCATCACGATTCCATTAAAACTAAATGCTATTCAAAAATGCGCAAGGACGAACTAAAATATGGAAATAAGCAAGGAAATACAAGACTTACAGAAGCTCACAGTGTTGTATGTTGAAGATGATGAAGATACACTTAATCTCACTTCAATGGTGCTGGGTGATTATGTCGGCAGGCTCATAACCGCAAAGGACGGACAAGAGGCGTGGAAAATCTTTAGTATGCACAAAATTGATATTGTGCTTACAGATATTTTAATGCCAAAAATGAATGGGTTAGAGTTTATCTCCGCAATCCGTAAATCCAACCAAGCAAATATCCCTGTAATCATCACCACAGCGCATACAGAAGTAAAATATCTCCTTGATGCTATTGAGCTTAAAGTGGATAATTATGTGGTAAAGCCTATTGATTAGTGGGCTTTTACGCACAATGCAAAAAACAATGCTTCCATTCTCTCAAGCCCAACAAATTGAATCACAAAATATTCTTATTAAAGCAATAGGGACTTTTGTAGGTGGTAAAAAGATTGAGATTATTAAGTATCTTATTGAGCATTCAGATGAAGATAGTATATTTCACGGGAGCTATGAGGACATTATCGCCAACATTGATGTATCCAAGCCAACGGTGGTAAAAACTTTTAAGCAACTTTTAAATACAGGGATTCTTATCAAGGTAAAAAACAAAGTTTATAAATTTCATCCTGATTTTATAATGAAAATTTAGCTACAATTTCTCCGTGAATTTGATAAAAATCTCATCTTACATTATAAGGAGAATCTATGCTAGTTACAGGAAATGAAATCCTCCAAAAAGCCCACAAAGAGAGCTATGGTGTGGGCGCGTTTAATTTTGTCAATTTTGAAATGCTAAATGCGATATTTCTTGCCGCTGATAAAGCAAAATCCCCGCTTATTATCCAAGCAAGCGAGGGCGCGATAAAATATCTCGGCATCGATATGGTGGTAAATCTCGCAAGGACAATGGCAAGCCGATATAGCCATATCCCTGTGGCACTCCACCTAGACCACGGCACAAGTTTTGAATCGTGCAAAAAGGCCATTGACGCGGGATTTACCTCCGTGATGATTGACGCCTCTCACCACGAGTTTTCCCAAAATCTCGCCCTCACCACGCAAGTTGTCGAATATGCCCACAGCAAAGGTGTGAGCGTAGAAGCGGAGCTAGGGCGATTGCAAGGTATCGAAGATAATATCTCTGTAAGCGAGGCAGATGCCGTGCTAGTCAATCCTGCAGAAGCAGAGGAGTTTGTCGCTAAAAGTAAGGTGGATTTCCTAGCCCCAGCCATTGGCACAAGCCACGGCGCGTTTAAATTCAAAGGCGAGCCAAAGCTAGATTTTGCCCGACTCCAAGAAGTCAAAAAGCGCACTAATATCCCGCTAGTTTTGCACGGCGCAAGCGCGATACCAGAGTATGTGCGCGAGTCTTTCCTCTCCACAGGTGGCGATTTAAAAGGTAGCAAAGGTGTGCCTTTTGATTTCTTGCAAGAAGCGGTAAAAGGCGGAATCAACAAAGTAAATACCGACACAGATTTGCGCATAGCCTTTATGGCGCAAGTGCGAAAGGTAGCAAATGACGACCCCACGCAGTTTGATTTGCGCAAGTTTTTCACCCCTGCGATGGAGGCGATGAGTGCAGTAATCGCCGAGCGAATGGAAGTGCTAGGCTCTGCGGGCAAGATTTAGCAAAATCTAGGCATATAAAATTTGGCAAATCTAAGAATCTATGGAGAATCTAGTCCAAATCTAGCAAAATTAGATTCTTAAAAATATAAATTTTAAGAATCTAAGGAATAAAAATCGCTTTGTCATTATATAAAAACAAACAAGGATGTATGTAATGACAAAAAACACGGCAAATAACTCTGCTTTGCCTGCGCTACTTTTTATCGCGGATTGTTATAAATACACGCACGCAGCGATGTATCCACAAGGCTTAGAATGTGTATATAGCACGCTATATTGTCGCAATCCACGACTTGATTTAAGTGCGCTAAATGGGCATATCGTAGCATTTGGTATGCGCCAAGCAATCGCCAAACTCCACACCCTTTATGCAGAATTTAAAGCCACAGATGAAGCCACAATTAAAGCAGGTTTAGAGTTTTTATATAGCGATTTTATGAAGTTAGATAAATCCCAAGAATCCTACGAATTTCTCATCAACAAATGGCTTAGCCTCCCAAAAGAATTGCCAATTCAGCTTAAAGTCGTGCCTGAGGGGAGCTTTATCCCCTCGCACTCGCCCATCATTACGCTTCAATCTACCCAAGCCGAGCATTGTTGGTTTGTGAATTTCATAGAAACTTATTTAAATTCTCAAATTTGGAAACCCTGCCTTGTAGCGACAAACGCAGCGCGCTTTAAGCGCGTAGAATACGATTGCTTAGGATACTACCTTGATGAGAGTTATAATTTCCACGATTTCGCACAACGCGGAATGAATGGCATTGATGATTGCTATAATTCATCTATGGCGCATATTTTGTTTTTTAATGGCACAGATTCTATGATGGCACTCAAAAATCTCTATGACGAATACGGCGCACAGGCACATCTCGTAGGCTCAATCCCCGCAAGCGAGCATAGCGTAATGTGTCTAGGCGGGCAAGAAGCCGAAGTGGAGAGCTTTAAGCGCATTATGAGCGCATTCCCCAAATCAATGGTTTCAATCGTTTCAGACACTTGGAATCTTTGGGAGATTATCGAGCAGCTAAAGTGCGATAGTGAAGCAAATGCGATGATACAAAAACGCGCATTTCCTATCGTGCTGCGTCCTGATTCTGGAGACCCGTTTTTAATCCTCACAGGCGATGCGAGCGCGAGCGATGAGCGCGCACGCAAAGGCATAATACGACTGCTTAATGAATATTTTGGGCTCGATAAAGTGCGTATAATCTATGGCGATGCCATCACGGTGGAGCGCGCACGCGCGGTGTATAGCTGGTGTAAGGACAATGGCTATAACCCCACAGAGTTTTTATGCTTTGGGGTTGGTAGCTATGCGTATAACTCTGGCATACGCGATGATGTGGGATTAGTAAGCAAAATGACTTGGGCACGGATAAATGGCGAAAATAAGCACCTTATAAAATCTCCAATCACAGGGGGCGAAAAGCTCTCACTCTCTGGCAAAGTCGGCATAGATAAGCACACACGCAAAAGCGTGCAATTTTTGGATGGCGATTTAGAAAATGACTTACTCAATGGTGATTTAGCCATTCCCTCGTTAAGCGAATTGCGAAAATATGTCAAAGCGGAGTTTTTGCGCGTATTGGGAAAAAGCAAATAGTAAGAATCTAGCCTCTTAAAAGGACTAGATTCTCATCATAAGAAATTAGAAAGAAAACTTCACAAAAGCAATCACATTGTTGCGGCTTTTTACATCATCATTCCAGCCCGGTCTTGTGCTTACAAAGCCTCCACCAAGTTTGCCATTGATTGCATTCTCATCACCAAAGAATCGAAAACTAAGCACCGCTGAATACTCATCATAATCCCCACCTGAAGCAAGCAAATCAAGCTCTAAGCGAGAATCTGGCTTAATCCCAGCAAACACATACCAAACGCCTGTCTTCCCACCATAATAAATGGGGCTTGTGTGCCAGTAAAGAGCATTTGAGCGATACCCGTAGAATCGACTTTTATCATTGCCATACAAAATCACTCCATCTTGGTTGTTTGCAATATATCCAGCACCAAACTTAAAAATTTCAGCAAATATAAGCTCCTCATCAATCCACAACATTAAAGGATTGTTTTTAACGCCATTACTCTTATAATCCTGCCACAATCCACGAATGGTAGTGATAGATTCAAATCCACTCACACTCACATCAATAACCGCCTTTGCTCCAGCAGTGAGGACAGGCCTAGAGCCTGCTGTTGCGTTATTTTGGGTATTTGTATCATAAAAGGCAAATGGGCTTAGCTTAAATCCTTGAAAGTCAAAATCAAGCCCACTCATAAACACTTCGCCTTGATGTCCGTGCTTCCAGCTCACAAAGTTATTAAAACTCGCCAATTCATAGCTCATTCTATTGTAGTTGCCATTTGCGCCGAGTTTTGAATTCATCCATAACGCCCAAAAGCCAAAGCTACTTGCTTTAAGATTAAATGCCACACCTTGAATGTTACCCCAAAGGTAATCCATTCCTGTGTATTCCTTGCCATTTACGCCGTGATAGAACTCCCCCACATCAAAGCGTCCGCCAGCCACAGAAATTGCAGAATTATCATATTTGACATACAAATCAGAAACTTCCCAAGTATTTGGGAACACTCTATCACC
>CAKVEH010000012.1 GCA_934728205.1 uncultured Helicobacteraceae bacterium | reverse complement strand
CTTCCATTCCATCAAGTAGTGTTTTTAATTCATTGCTTGTCATAGACTGCAACGCACCCTCTAAAGATTTGCCTATGGCATTTTTCACTGCATCTATTTCAGCTGGCGAGGTGGCAGATTCGACAGATTGTGAGTGAGGCTGTGCCACCTCATCGCTTGGTGTGCTATCTTGTGGGGTTTGCAACTCCGCCAATGGCTCTTCACCCAATGCTTCTGCCACTTCACTTTCATTAAGATTGCTAAAGTCCTCCGTGCCTTGCGCGCTAGGTTGAGAATCTTGGGCTATGTCAATATCCGTCATATCATCTGTGGGCGCACTAGGCTCATCTGCAGGCATTTCTACATCTGCTAGGACTGGTTCATCAAGCGCAATGTCCTCGCTTAACTCATCAGCCACGCTTGGCTCTGCACTACTTGCTTGCGCATTGTCTTCTTGTGGGAGAGATTCTGTAATATCTTCTAATGCGACCTCTTGAGCCTCTTGTGGAGCTTGTGTCGCTTCATCTTGCGGTATCTCTGCCGCCTCTATCGCTGGCTCTTCTTTAGCTTGGACATTATCTTGTGAAGTCTCGCTCAACTCAGCACTTGTATCAGCAAAAAACTCTTGGACTTGTTTGGAATCAGATTTGTCATCTTGGCTTTCTTGTGCAATAGGCTCGCTCGCTTGGGTGACTTCATCGACCTCATCTTGTGCGACCTCATTTTGGGTTGAAGATTCTTGTGGCACTTCATCTTTGACTGGGGCTTCTTGGGTTAAATCTAGGGAATCTAAGTCTAGCTCTTGTGCTTCTTGCGCAGATTCATCGGGTTTATCCGCGAGCTCTAAACCAAGTGCGTCTAAATCTAAATCACTCTCGCCACCTGTATCAGATTTGCTAGGAGATTCGCTTGGGGCCTCTGCTAAATCTAGCATTGCATCCATTACATCCTCTGCGGATTCGCTTGGGGCAGATTCTGTCGCTGGTTGGGAGGTTTGCTCTTGTTTTGGCTCTCCATTTGATTCATCACCGATAGCATCAAGCAATTCACTCACTTCGCTTATTTGCTCCTTATCAAGCACTTGTGGTTGTGTGTCGCTTGCCTCTGGCGTTGGGATTGCTGGCTCTGCCTCATTAGCCTCTTTGGTAGTTGGCTCTGGGGCTGGTGGTGGATTGTCTTTGGCTGGCTCTTGGGGAGCAGATTCTACTTCATCGACCAAATCATCAAGGTTAATATCATCAATATCAAGGGGTTCTGGTGTTTGCTCATCTTTGTGCAAATCCGTATCTGCGAGCAATTCCTCTGTGCTTATTTCTTTAGCTGGGGGCTCGCTTGCGGATTGCTTGGCAAAGCTATCATTGACTTTGTCTTGTGGTGAGGCTTCTGGGTGCTTAATATTAAGCTCTTTTGAAAGTAAGTCAAGGCTTGAGAGAGAATCTTCAGCCGTGCGCATTGCTCGTGTAGCCTGCAAGACAGAATCTACACTCATATCTTCTGGCACGACTTCTTCTTCTATGGATTCAAAGCTATGCTCTTTTTTGGACTTGGCGATTTCTTCAATGATGATGTTTAAAATATGCGTAGGGATAAATGGCTTTTTAATATATTCGCTAAATCCGCTATACATTTCCTTAGAGTAGATAAGGCACGCACGGCGATTTTTTAGAAGCTGTTTGTATTTTGACTTATCAATGCTATAACACCCATCATCAGCGATGATGTAATCATATTTGGCAATATCACCGATTTCACTAGGCTCACGCACCGTTATAAGTCTCACATTTGCTTTAGCTGCTGTAACCTCAATAAGCTTTTGAACAATTGGATTAGTGTTAATAAAGAGAATCTGCATTGCACGCCCTTGTTATATTGATTTTATAAAATCGTTAAAGCTATTAGGGTATTATAGCCAAACAATTTAGTTTTTAAGGAATGTTAAATGAAAAAAGTTTTTCATTTGTGGATTGTTTGGTGTGCCTTAGGCTTTGCTCAAAGCATTTATTTCCTCCCTAACGAAAACAAAGAGGCTTTAAACGCCCTCACATCTGCACTCTCAAACGCACAAAGTGAAATTAAAATTTCCATTTACACCTTTACACATCGTCAAATTGCCAATGCCTTGCGCGATAGTGCCAAAAAAGGCATAAAAGTGCAAGTCATTTATGACAAATCACAAAACCTCCAAAGCAAAAACTCTACCATTGGTTACCTAGCAAAATATAAAAATATTGCTGTTTGCACGCTAGAGGGATTAAAAAGTGGCGACATCACAGGAATAATGCACCAAAAGATGGCAATAATTGATAATAAAACACTTATTATAGGCTCGGCAAATTATTCAAAACAAGCATTTGAGCGGAGCTATGAGTTACTTTATTTCACACAACAAAATGAAGTGGTGCAAAAGGCGGTGCAAAATTTTGAAATAATGTATAAAAACTGCACGCCTTTTTAACTTAAAGCGTGCTAATGGAAACAAGATTGTATAGAATTTGGGGTTTTTAAGGTTTTATTTGAGTTCTGCCCAATTTGTAGCAACACTTACATTGCATTTAAGGGGAACATTGAGCGCGCAAACAGAATTCATTATAGATTCTATGCGGGGAAGATAATCTTTTGCACTTTGTTCTGGTGCTTGGAAAATGAGCTCATCGTGCACTTGCAAAAGCATTTGCAAATCGCTTGTGTGATACCGCCTATGAAGCTCAAGCATACCAAGTTTAATCAAATCTGCTGCACTCCCTTGAAAAATGCAATTTATCCCCTCGCGCAAAAAGTTTGCTTTCATAAATTCACTCGCATTGACAAAGTCAAAATATCGCCTCCGCCCTAAAAGCGTTTGAGAATAGCCATTTTGAAGTAAAAGCTCCTTTTGTGTGTGAAGATAGTCTTTTACCGTGGGAAAAAGCTCAAAATAACTATCAATATAGTGTTTTGCTTCTTTGGTGGGGATTTTTAGTGTTTCGCCAAGTTTCCTTGCGCCCATTCCATAAATGAGTCCAAAATTTATGCTCTTGGCAATCGCGCGCTTGCTTTGGGCTTGAGATTCTCCAAAAAGGCGCAATGCCGTCTCATAATGAATATCTTTGTCCTGCATAAATGATTGTATTAACAAAGAATCTTGGCTAAAATGAGCCAAAAGGCGCAACTCAATTTGAGAGTAATCCACACTAATAAGCACGCAACCCTCTTGGGCGATAAACCCCCTGCGAATCTCGCGCCCGTATTCACTTCGCACAGGGATATTTTGCAAATTAGGAGATTTGGAGCTTAATCGCCCTGTAACCGTGCCTGTTTGTAAAAATGAAGTATAGATTTTGTGTTGTGGATTCTGTTTAGCATATTTTAATAATGGCTCAATATAGGTATTTTTAAGTT
This sequence comes from uncultured Helicobacteraceae bacterium, assembly GCA_934728205.1. Taxonomy (GTDB): domain Bacteria; phylum Campylobacterota; class Campylobacteria; order Campylobacterales; family Helicobacteraceae; genus Helicobacter_F. The sequence continues at coordinate 11,403 of CAKVEH010000012.1, read as the reverse complement.
TATTCATCTCTCTGTAATCAAGGATGAGAGGAATTATAGGGTGAGAATCTACGATTTTATTAAGCGTGGCTTCATCAGTGCTTAAACCACCCTTAACTGCCCTGCCACTTTGCAAGCCAAACTTATGAAAAAGCAAGTTTGAGAGCTGTTGGGGAGAGTTGATGTTAAAATTTTCACCTGCTTGCTCATAAATTTCTTTGGTGAGTGTGTGTAAAATTTTGCTAATTTTGTCATCTTGTCGCTCAAAGAGTGTCGTATCAATGCGTATGCCTCTTGATTCCATAGCGCAGAGCACTTTGATGAAAGGAAACTCCAAATCGTGTGCCAACTTAAGAATCTCGCCTAAATCTCTTTTATCAAACTCGCCTAAAAGATGCTTATACAGGCAAAATGTCGCTACGGCATCCTCCGCAGCATACTCGGCGGCGACTTGCACTTCGACATTAGCGAAGTTTTTCTCTTTATCCACCACACTATCAAAGCTAATCATTTTATGATTAAAGTGTTGTGCCATTTGCTTATCCAGCCCCACAGGCCTTGCAGAATCTAGGAGCCAGCTTAAAATCATCGTATCAACAATTTCGCCCTGTGGCTCTATGGAAAAGTTTTTTTTCACAAGGGCTATGTCAAATTTTAGATTATGCCCGATGATTGGGTGGGCAAAAATCGTCTCAATGGCTTTTTTTGCCTCTTGTTTTGGAATCTGTATTTGGTTTGCACCTAAATAAGTGTGCGCAATGGGAACATAATAGCCCTTTTTTTCATCTAGACAAAAACTAAAGCCAATGATGTTTGCCACCCTTGTATCAAGGCTATCGCTCTCTGTATCAAAGGCGATTTGGGCTGTGCTTGATATGCTATGTAAAAGTGCGAAAAGGGCATTAGAATCTGTTATAACTTCCCATTCATACTCAAACCTTGTGTGAGTGTCTTTTTGCTCTTTATTTGGGCTTTTTTGCACTGCATTTGCGTATTTGGCATTTTTTGATATTGCTTTAGAATTTGGTCCTAAAATTTTATTTAAAATCCCTTTAAATTCATATTCTTCTAATTCATTAACAATGTGTAAAAGGGGATTTTGGCTTGGCATTGCACAAGCAGCAAAATCAATCTCTAGCGGAATGTCGCGCACCAAAGAAACAAGTTGCTTTGAGATAAATGCTTCGTTTTTAGAATCTTCAATGACTTTGGCAAGGCGAGGAGTCAAAATGCTCGCAATTTCATCAGTGCGCTCATAAAGCGATTCCAATGAGCCAAAATGTTTGATGAGTTTGCACGCGCTTTTTGCCCCGATACCCTTAACTCCACTGATATTATCCACGCTATCGCCAACCAAACTTTGATAATCCACAAACTCGCAAGGCTGCACACCAAATTTTTCCTCGCATTCCCTCTCTCCAATAATTCTCTTTTTTATGGGGTCATAAATATGTATTTGGTCGTTAATAAGCTGATAGAGGTCTTTATCGTGGCTTATTATGCGCACGCTTAATCCTTGTTTTTGTGCAATCGTAGCCACAGTGGCGATAATATCATCGGCTTCGTATCCCTCTATGCTAAGGTTAAACAAATTCATTTTGTTAATCCACTCTATGGCGATTGGAAGTTGTAAAACTAAATCTTGTGGCGTTTCTTGGCGATTTTGCTTATAGGAAGGATAAAGAATCTTGCGTCTATTTACCCCTCTGCCTTCTAGGGCGAAAATTATATAGTTGCATTGTTCGTCTTTATAAAGACTTGATAAAAGATTACAAAACCCCAAAAGTAAGCCCGTTGGGAATCCATCTTTATTTTTAAGTGGCGGGAGGGCGTAAAAAGCGCGGAAAAAAAAGCCAAAAGTGTCTATTACCGTGATAGTTTTCATTTAGTTAAATATCAAGGTGTTTGACATCTTTGGCGTGATTTTGAATGTAATTTCGGCGTGGCTCGACCTCATCGCCCATAAAGAGCGTGAAAATTTCATCAGCGCGTTCATCATTATCTGCTTCGAGTTTCACGCGCAATAAAGTGCGATTAGCGGGTGTCATTGTCGTTTCCCAAAGCTGCTCTGGATTCATTTCGCCCAAGCCTTTATATCGTTGTATGTAGGCATCTTTTTTGGCACTTTGCTCAATTTCCTCGAGCAATTCAATAGGGGTCTTGCTTTTGATAAAACCAAGGTTGCGCTCAGTGATTTTTTGATAGATAAATTGCGCCTCTTTAAAGAAACTATCATTGTAAAGATTTTCGTTGATACTAAGCTCTACAAGCCCTACTTTTGTTTGGATATAAAGCTCTAAACCCTGCTCGCTTATATTTTTGTTTAAAATATTGCATTCGCGTTTGGCTAAAAACTTTTGTATTTCATTAAAAAGTTTGTCATAATCGGTGCTAATGTGCTTTGGATTCTCAATTAAGTGCTGGATAACCTCAATCATTGGGTAATGTTTTTCAAGCTCTTTTAAAATGGTGCGATAGTGCGCGATAATTTTTAGCACTTCGAGTAATTCCACATTCCCAATGCCCTCAAAAACAAAGTCTCCAATGCCATTTTCAATCAAATATTCACTCAACGCTTTATCATCTTTGAGATAAATTTCTTTCTTGCCTTTTTTGAAGCGATAGAGCGGAGGTTGGGCGATATAAATATGCCCATTTTCTACCAAAGGCTTTAAATAACGATAAAAAAATGTCATCAAAAGCGTCTGTATGTGGCTACCATCGACATCGGCATCAGTCATAATGATAATTTTGTGATAGCGCAATTTTTCGATATTAAACTCCTCTCCAATCCCACACCCAAAGGCAGTAATCATATTTTTAATTTCTTCGCTTTTAAGAATCTTATCAAGGCGAGACTTCTCCACATTTAGGATTTTCCCGCGCAAAGGCAAAATAGCTTGATACCCTCTATCGCGCCCTTGTTTTGCACTACCGCCAGCAGAATCCCCCTCTACTAAATATATTTCAGATTCTGTTGGGTCTTTGCTTTGGCAATCAGCAAGCTTGCCCGGCAATGTGCCAACAGAAAAATTTTCTTTTTTACGCGTAATATCACGGGCTTTTTTTGCTGCTTCTCTGCCACGCGCCGCCATAATCGCCTTTTGCATAATCGCTCTTGCATCATTTGGATTCTCTTCAAAGAACTTTGCAATCTTTTCATAAGTGAGCTTTTGGACGATTGGCTTTACAAAAGAACTTCCTAGCTTGCCTTTTGTCTGTCCGACAAATTGAGGCTCGATGACTTTGGTTGAGACGATAGCGACTAATCCCTCACGCACATCATCGCCGACTACTTTAGAATCTTTCTCTCTTGCGTTTGCATTTGATTCTATATAATTCATAATCGCACGACTTAAACCTGCTCTAAATCCTGCTTCGTGTGTGCCTCCATCTGGCGTGCGAATATTATTTACAAAGCTCAATAATTTCTCATCATAGCCATCATTATACGCAAGAGCGACTTGCACTTCGACATCTTGTTCGCTTGTCTCAAAACTTATAATCTGTGAGACTAAGGGTTTGTGGTTTAAATCCTGCACGAATTGTAATAGCCCGCCATCAAAGTGATATACTTCTTCAAAGCCAATTCTTTCGTCTTTAAAAGCAATGGTTACATTTTTATTTAAATACGCGAGCTCTTTAAACCTTTTTGTAAGGATTTCTTTATCAAATTCTACTACTTCCATAATCTCAGAATCCGGGAAAAATTCAATAATTGTGCCGTGCTCTTTTGTCTCTCCAATGACTTCTAGCGCACTTTGTGGAATCCCTTTGGCAAATTCTTGGCGATAAATATTTCCATTTTTCTTAATCGTCATTATGAGCTTTGAGGAAAGTGCATTTACCACAGATACACCAACGCCGTGCAATCCACCAGAAACCTTATAAGAATCTTGGTCAAATTTCCCACCCGCGTGTAAAACCGTAAGCACCACAGTAGCAGCTGGAATATTTTCTGTGGGGTGGATATCCACAGGAATCCCACGCCCATTATCCTCTATAATCGCGCTTCCCTCATTAGTAAGCGTAATTGATATATGCGTGCAATACCCTGCCATTGTCTCATCAATGGAATTATCTACTACTTCATACACCATATGATGCAATCCGCCTACATTGGTATCTCCAATATACATTCCCGGACGCGTGCGAACTGCTTCTAAGCCTTTTAAAACCTTGATACTACCGCCACTATATTCTTTCATTATGACCTCATTTAACCATAGAGTGTAAAGAAATTATAAAATCACAGGCATAATAATTGTGCTAAAGTTATCATTACTTAAAACAAATGGCGTGTTTTCCTCTTTTACCCCAAGAATAAATTTATTTGATTCTACTTGAGAGAGGAAGTCAGTGAGATATTTTGATTCCACTCCGAAAGTAAAGTTCTCAACATCTGTTTGAATTTCAATTTTTGTGCGTGTTTTGCGGTTGTCTTCACCGATAGATTCAAACAAAATCTCATTTTTAGTAATAGTAATTTTAATCCTATGAGAAAGTGAGCTTACAATTTTGTTAGATTCTACAAATTTATCTTTTGGTAATTTGATTTGATGAGAAAACTCTTTTGGAATGATTTTCTCATAATCAGGGAATTTACCATTGATTACCTTGCTAAAAAAGAGATATTGCGGAGATTTGATGATGATATGAGTTTCGTTGAAAAATATTTCTATAGAATCAACAAATAACTTTAGTATTTCGTTAATAGCGCGTTTTGGGATAATGACCCCAAGTGTATTAACTCCTTGACTTTCGTGCTTTACGATAGCTAGACGCCTTGTATCTGTGGCTACGAAGTTAAAAGCATATTCTTTCACATCAAGCAGAGCTCCATTTAACTCAAACTTAGGATTGTTTGTATCTGTGGCAGAGTTAATTTTACGCATTGAACTAAGAAATTTTTCTGCTTCAATGTTAATTTGTTGATTTTCGTCATATTGTGGCATTAAAGGAAACTCTTGTGCATTAAACATTTCAAGTGTAGTGTCTGAATCTCCTTGTTTAATAATTAAAGAATCATTTTGCACTTCAAGTAAAATATCACCTTCTTTAAGATTTTTGATGAAATTTAAAACATCTTTACCATTTGCTGTGGCTTTTCCTTCTTCTTCCATATTTACTTCGATTTGTGAGGTAATGGCTATTTCATAATCTGTAGCCTTTAGTGTAAGTTTGCTGTCTGCACATTCAAAGTAAATGTGTGAAGTAATTTGCGATAAATCTCTTTTTTCCAAAAAGCTTTGAAAGTTTGATAAAATTATCTCAAATGGAGTTTTTGAAACACTGCACTTCATTGTAGTCCCCTTTAATTTTAGATTTTAGTAGTAGTAGTAGAGCGATTGAAAATGTGAAAATTTGCTAAACTTTACGCACTTTACGCTTTTATCAACAATGAATTATTCACATTGATACATTTATATTTTCACATTTTTGCTTTGTAAATAAACAAAGATACCCAAAAGCCCAAAACGCTACATTATATCGTATTTTTTCTCAAACTTCGCTTATATTATAGTTTTTTATTTTGTTTTGGATTTCTTCGATGAGATTTTTGAGATTTTCATCTTTTTTCATCGTTTCTTTAATACCTTGTAAAGCCTTACTTATGGAAGTGTGGTCTTTCATATTAAGGCTATTGGCAAGTTGCGCGTAAGAATTAAGCGTCAAAGCATTGGCAATATAAATGACGATGCGCCTTGCTTGAGAAATTTTGCGACTTTTTTCTTTGGAAGTGATTTCACTTGGTTTAATGTTACGTTCTTTTGCCACAATGCTAATAATTTTATCTACGCTAATATTTTCCATACTTTCTTTTAAATATGCCTTTATCACGCTTTTGGTAATGCTAAGTTTATTTGAGTCTGGATTAAGGTTTGATTGGAAATTTATCCCCTGTATGATTCCCATAATCTGCCTTGTGTTACTGATTTTTGTGGCGATGTAGCTGATATTTTCAGAATCAAGCTCAAAGTCATACAGCGCGCATTTGCTTTTGATAATTTCAATTTTTGTGTCAAGCTCGGTATTTTCAATTTCTGTCATAATGCTTTGCTCAAAGCGTGATTTTAATCGTTCATCAAGCCCGCGAATCTTATTTGGTGGTTGGTCGCTTGTCATTACAATTTGTTTTTTATTTTCATAAAGTTCATTAAAAGTGTGGAAAAATTCCTCGCTACTAGCCTCTTTCCCGCCAAAAAACTGCACATCATCAATAAGTAAATAATCACATTTTCTATAAGTATCACGGAAAGATTCCATTGCTTTTTGGCTTTTTATGCGGCGCATAAAGTCATTTAAAAATTTTTCTGAAGTAATGTAGATGACATTTTTTCCCTTTTGTGCGGTGTGGTTTCTAATGGCATTAAGCAAATGCGTTTTCCCCACGCCCGTATTGCCGTATATAAGGACAATGGGATAAGAGGCTTGATTTTGTGCCACGGTTTGTGAGATTCTAAAGGCATATTCATTAGATTTGCCGATGACAAAATTATCAAAAGTTTGGTCATAATTAAATGGCTCTAAAGGAGGTTCATCAAGATTCTCATTTTTTTTGGTATCTAAAGCTTTCACATTGTTTGAAATTTGTTTTATTTTTATTTGGATTTCAGGCTCGATTCCTCGTAGTTTTTGGGCATAAAGTTTTAATTGCTCGACATAATGCACCTGCACCCAATCCGCAATATAGACATTTGGAGCTAAAAAGACCAACAAATCCTCTTTAGAAGCGGATTTCACAAATTCTAATTTCCCCAAAAAAGTATCAAATTCGTATTCACTTATTTCGTTTTTAAGCTGATTTAGTATATCATTTATCTCCATAAAATAATCGCCTTAGAAAATAGATATATTTTTCACATTTCTCCGTGAAAGAAATGTGAAAACTTTGGATTTTTGTTTTTGACGATTATAAAATATTTTAGCTTAAAGTGGATTGAAAATGACAATTTTAGGGATAGACCCAGGGACGAGAAATTGTGGATATGCAATTATCCAATCAAACAACACAGGCATCAAGCTCATAGAAGCAGGATTTATCAAAATTAAACAAAGAATCTTGCAAGAACAGATTATGGAGTTTATTGAGGGCATAGAGATTGTGTTAAAAGCACATAATATCGATGAGGTCGCCATTGAGGATATGTTTTTTGCTTATAATCCAAAAAGCGTGATTAAGCTCGCACAATTTCGCGGGGCATTAAGTCTAAAGATTCTCCAAGATTTAGGCAATTTTGCCGAATACACGCCTCTGCAAGTCAAAAAAGCCCTCACAGGAAATGGCAAAGCGGATAAAACACAAGTTGCTTTTATGGTAAAGCGAATTTTAGGCATTAAAGGCGAGATTAAACCCTTAGATATTACTGATGCTATTGCGGTGGCAATTACACATTCCCAGCGCATAAAGTTACGAGAATCTGGCGCGAAAAATCCACCATTATCCAAAAACAACTAAACAAATACAGAAAATTTTGAGATTCTAGATGATAATAGAAGTTTGTGCGAAAGCAAGGTGCGAGTTTATCACACACCTTGCTTGAGAATTTAGAGTTTAGAAGCGTTTTCAGCAAGATAACTTGCCACACCTTTTGCATCAGGTTTCATACCCTTATCGCCCTTATTCCAGCCCGCTGGACACACTTCGCCGTGCTGCTCGACAAAAAGGAGCGCATCAACAAGTCTCAAAGTCTCATCGACATTGCGTCCAAGTGGCAAATCGTTAATTGTCGCGTGGCGAATGACTTTGTTTCTATCGATTAAAAATGTCCCGCGCAATGCCACCGCGCTATTAAAAAGCACATCATAATCGCGTGAAATCGCTTTTGTGATGTCGCTTACGATTGGGAATGCAACTTCGCCAATCCCGCCTTGATTCACAGGTGTGTTGCGCCACGCGAAATGCACCTCTTTAGAATCTATAGAAATTCCAATAAGGTTAATCCCGCGCTCATTAAATTCTTTCACACGGTTGTTAAATGCGATAATTTCGCTTGGGCAGACAAAAGTAAAATCTTTGGGCCAGAAAAATAAAATCGCGCCGTTTTTGCCTATGTTGCTATAAAGCTCGAATTTATCATCAAATGTCCCATCAGCTTTTAATGCCTCTGCTGTAAAGTTTGGTGCTTGTTTTGTAACTAGCATATTAACTCCTTAAATTAAAAATTTTTTTGATAACAAATAATTATCAAACACGCATTGTAAAAAAAATTTGTAACAAAATTTTAAACGAAATAAAATTTTTGTAAAAATCCTCGCGATTCCTCATAGATTGTTGAGTTTTTTGTCTTAAGTTTGGATTGCTTTTGGCTTTTTTGTTGGAAGCAAATCTATTAGATTCTATTTTAGGCGTATTTTTAGCGATTCTAACAATTCGTTTTTGTATTTATAAATGTCGCTAAAGTCGGCTATTTCAAGTCGTTTTTCTTTGGGCGTTTGTATATATTTACTCGCGCTATTTAGCGAAAGCCGACAAATCCATTTATTACTCTTGTCATCTAAAAGAATACCAAGATAGTTTGTAGTGGAGCGTGGCACGATATTTTGCAAGGTTGCCTTTGGGTTTTCCATCTAAAATCCCGCACACGATATAAATGCCCCAATCTCATCTTCGCTTAATTCCTTGCTATCGCCTTGTGATTCGGTATTTTCGCATAAAGATTCATTGACTTTGTTGCTTATTAGTTCGCTACAAGCGCGGATTATGTGCGCTCTAAATTCTTTTCTATTTTTCTCATTTCTGAGCATTTTAGAGCAAATCAACGCCACCTTAAAGGCAAAAAATATGACAAAGCGTGAGCTTGCAAATCGTATTATTGCGCTTGGATACCGCGCTAATAAAATGGACTAGATTCTCACTCCAATCCCATTTTGTGCGGGTTTAGGATATTATTTGGGTCAAAGGCTTTTTTTATTGCGCCAAAAAGATCCATTTCCGCCTTACTAAAAGCTAGGTGCATAAATGGGGCCTTAGATAGCCCGATTCCGTGCTCCCCGCTAAGTGTCCCCTCTAGCTCCACGGCGATTTTGAAAATCTCCTCGATACATTTATGCCCGCGCTCTAGCTCGGCATAATCTAGCGGCTTGCTTGGGTCGCCAACCATCACATTTGTATGCACATTGCCATCGCCCGTATGTCCAAAGCACGGAATCTTAAAGCCATATTTTTCGCTCATTTGCCCGATTCTCTCTAGCAGCTCAGGTAGGCGCGAGCGAGGGACGGTTATGTCTTCGTTGAGCTTTTTTTTGCCATAGATATTGATACTTTGGCTTACATTGCGTCTAGCAAACCACAAATCCTCCTCCTCTTGCGAGTTTTGTGCGATTTTAAATTCTATACAACCATTTTCTTTGAATCGCGATTCTAAAAGCGCGATTTGATTTTGGATTTGCACTTCCAAATCCCCATCAACTTGCGTGATTAAAATCGCACCCGCTTCAGTAGGCAGGCCTTTGTGAAATTTCTCCTCCACCGCACGAATGCTTAAATTATCTAAAAACTCCATCGCCACAGGCGTAATCCCGCTTGCCATACTTTTATACACAGCATTCATCGCAGATTCAATGCTGGGGAACACGCCAAGCGCGGATTGTTTGAATTTTGGCTTAGCGATGAGTTTGAGCGTGATTTCGGTGATTACGGCGAGTGTGCCTTCACTTGCGATTAGGATTCCTGCGACATTGTAACCCGCGACATCTTTTATGGTTTTTTTGCCCGCACGGATTATCTCGCCATTTGGTAGCACCGCACGCAACGCCATTACAAAGTCTTTGGTGATTCCGTATTTAGCGGCGCGCATTCCGCCTGCGTTTTCGCTGACATTGCCTCCTAGTGTGCTATATTCTTGGCTTGCGGGGTCTGGCGGGTAGAAAAGCCCGCGTTTTTCGACTTCGTTTTGGAATATTTTATTTACCACAGCGGGCTGGACGCGGGCGATGAGGTTTTTTTCATTGATTTCTAGGATTTTATTGAAATGCTTTTCTAGAGCGAGGATTATCCCACCTCGCGCTGGAAGCGCGCCACCTGTAAAGCCACTGCCCGCACCGCGCGGAATCACGGGGATTTTGTGCGCATTGGCGTATTTGAGTATCGCGCTTACATCGCCCTCATCGCGTGGGAATACCACCGCTTCAGGCTCATATCGCTCGCGCGTAGCGTCATAGCAGTAGGCCAGTAAATGGGCCTTATCATCGTAGCAATTCTCCTCCCCTACGATATTTTTCAGGGCTTTTATGTGGGTAGAATCTAGCATTGTTATCCTTTAAATATTGTAATTTAAAAACACATCAAGCGGAAATCGCTTGCCACTCTTGCGTAAGTCCAAATACGCATCAATAAGCCCAAACTCATCTTTGCCGTGCAGAGCGCGCCTTTCTTTTGCCTGCTCAATCATTTCTAGCTCAAACATCACATAAAACAGCGCGATTTCGGCATTTTCATCATTATCCGCAAAGTTTTTAATCGTGTGATACCACACATCAGGCAAAAGCACGGATTTTGTGGCTTTGGTAAAAGTGAGGTAATCTGCTTGGCTAAAGCCTAATTTTTTAAAAGTTTTTCCTAAAAATTCCACGCTAAAAACCTCGTTTTCTCGCACAAAGGCTTGAATAAGAGAGTTCTTTAGCTCTTTAATATGTGAGTTGTGTGGCTCATAGGCGACATCAAGCGATAAAAGTCGCTCCAAGTCCTTTTTATCGCCATTGGTGAGAATCTGCGTGAGGGCATAGTCGCGTAATTCCTCAGGCTCGCCCTTGCTAAGCGTATTAAAGGCAAATTTGACATCATTTTGGATTTTATTTTTGTTGTTTTGAATGCTAAATTTATTGTCCTTAGCCAAATTGTAGGATTTTAATTCGACATTTTTGCCATTCATTACATTTTTGTAATCTTCAAAAAGTTTATCAATCTTTGACTCAAAGCATTCATTAGAATCCAAACGGGGCTTAAGATAAAAGCGTGCAAGGATTTTAGAAATTTTAGAAATTTCAGCATTTTTATATATTCGTGATTCTATAGGCTTGTTGAGAGCTTGCTCGTTAATTTGAGAAAGCAGCTTGCCAAAATCTCTTTGTGTATGGTAGCCTTTCATAAATTCCTTTCCCCACGAAAAACCAAAGAGCACCAGCGTGCAAATGAAAAATATCCCAATAAGTGCCAAAATCCACGCTGCCACAGGCATCGGAGGAAGCTCATAGTTAGTGAATGGCACTCTTGGCGCGTAAATACCCAAATCAAGCAAGTATAAATACGAGCCAAACACCATACAAAATATAAATAAAAAAAGTGTGTAATATCGAAAATTCATTTTCTCTCCTTAACTATTTTAACTTTTTAGTTTTTCACGCTTTTTTGCTAAGTTTTGATTTTCCTCAAAATGCTCCCGACATTCGATGCAATATTTAGCGTGAGGCTTAATTTTAAGT
>CAKVEH010000011.1 GCA_934728205.1 uncultured Helicobacteraceae bacterium | reverse complement strand
TCTCATATTGCATTAGCTCATCGGCATTGACTTCTCGCCACGCTTCTAAAAGTCCTTTAGCCACATTTATGACAATATCTATTTTTTGTGTGTCATTTGTAACATTTGCTTGTGTAAGGAGCTTAATTTGGTGCATATACAATCCTGTAAGATAAGTCGCCACATCTCCACCACGCTCGTAATCAAGCGTATTTAGCAACTCTGTAAAAATATCTGTCGTGCGGTTAATAAAATACACCTTCTTTTCAATATCCCCAGCCTCCATATATCGCTTCGCCTGCGCACAAAAACGCAAGATTCCCTCATAAAGCATTTCCACCAATTTAATTGGCGATTCTACCATTGTCGAGTTGGCTTGGTAGAGCTCATAGGCATTATTGTTTTTCATTTATCCTCCTAACTTATGGTTTTTTATTCGCAATCGACTGGTCTATCATCATCTGCACGGCATTAAATGAATTGTTTGCTTTTGCGATTTGGCTGTCATAATTAGCAAATCGTTGCGCCATCAAATCATAACGAGAATCTAACATTTCTGTTGCTCTACGCTTATCATCTTTTAGCTTTTTGTCTTCTGTGGTGAGACTCTCCTCAAGCAACTTCAACCTTGACTTACCATTATCGACAAAAAGGGAAAGTTCTTTATCAAGCATTTTAAATACACCATCAATTTCAACATCCCTAAACTCTCTTGTAACTATCTTGCCTTGAAAAAACTCTTGAGCGGCTTGTGGGTCTTCGTTGATAGCACTTCGCAACTTCCCAGAATCAAGGCTCATCAACCCGTGTTCATTGATAGTGATTCCATATTTTACGAGCGTTTGTCCATCAATCCCACCTCTATTAAAAGAGAGTATTTTATTAAGTGCGGGGCGAATGGCGCGTATATCACTATCACCATTAAAGATACCTGCGATTTTAGTATCCTCATCATAGCGCGTTACTTCATCAAGTTTAGTGCTGAGTTTGTTATAGTTCTCCACAAAGCCTGTGATATTTTCGATGATTTCCTCGTCATTACGCCCAATGTGTATCATTGCTGGCTTGCCCTCTTGAGTGGAAGCAAGAAGCTCGATATTCACACCTGTGGCAATGTCATCGATTTGATTGGAAGCACGGCGCATTTTTATGCCATTGTAGCTAAACTCCGCATCTTGAGCGGTTTGAATATTTCTAATCTTAAATAAGTCATTTTGTGCTTTTGTATAATCCATAGCCGAGCCTCGCTCCAAGCCGATTCTCTTTAGTGCATCTTCACTCTTTCCACCATCATCATCTGGGACAATAGTAACCTCACCCGTATCGGAGTTTATGACAATTCTTCCATCTTTTGTAGCATAAGAGTGGATTCCAGCAATGTTATCAATAGCGCGGGCAATAATTTTGGCGTTTTTATACGATGAGTTGCCTCTTTGTGTGAGTTTGGCTAAGTCAAGTGGCACTGAACCAATTCTTATTGTGCCCTCTATATATCCCTCTTGCACGGGCTCTCCATAAACCAAATCTTTTTTCTTGCGTTCATCTTTGTCGTTTTGACTGCTTGCTTCTTTAAAGCCAAGCATTCTAGCACTATCGCCACCAACCTTGACCTCATAACCTCGCAAATCGTTAATCACAAGCGAATCGCCACTCCCAATGCCGATGTTAATCTCAGAATCTAGCAAACCCTCAAAATCAGCATCTTCACTAATCGCCTCTTTAATCGCATCTCGTAAGCTCTCCACATTTTCGTTTGTCTTAGCACTTTGAGAGGTTTTTAGTTTGATTTGGAGTGTTTTTTCTCCGCCGTTTTTATCCGCTAGAGTAATGGTAAAATCATCATCTTTAATATTAAGTTCGCCCGCTTTTATCGTCCCGCTGCTAAGCGTTTCACCAAAATAGATTCTATTTTCTTCCCCTGTATCTTTGGAGTTTATCATTAGTTGGTAGGGGTGTTGCCCGCCTGTTTTCATTATCGAGCCTATCACCTCGCCCTTTGTCTCATCAGTAATGAGCTGTGCGACCTCCTCTAAATTCATCCCAGCCTTTATATCAATCTCATAAAACTTCCCTTTTGTAAAAAAACGCAAGGTAGAATCTTTTTGGCTAAATATGGAATCGCGTTGAGAAAATTTCGAGCCAACTTCATTCACATCATTTTGCGCAATGGAATCAATATCCAACCGAATATCTTGGATAGGCACACCATCGCTAATAGTAGCCTTCACTTCATTGCCTATGACCTCGTGAGAACGTCCTAAATAAGTAGAGTAATCGCTAAGCACCCTTGTGTTTGACTTCACATCACGCACTAAATTTGTGATCTCAACAAGCTCGGTTTGCTTTTGCACATTTTTTTCTAAATTTCTATCAATAGGGGCGATATAAGAGCTCTCATCTGCCTTACGCAACTTATCAATCATATCGTAATTTAAGACATTGCTTCCAACGCCTAAAGAGCTCATTCTTCCTAATGCCATAATCTGCCTTTATGTGTAAATTTAATCTCCACTCACCAAATCCGACAAACAAGGCTGTGGGATAAGAATCTATGCCTGCTTATCAAAAATTATACCAACTATTTCACGCATCTTGTGCATAAGCTCAATAGCCTCTCTACTTGGAATCTCGCGTATCACACGCCCGCTACCAAACTCTTTTACCGTAACTGTGAGTCCTTCGAGGACATCATTATAAGAAAAGTTGATGCTTGTGCCAAGCTGCCTCACTTCTTCATTGAGCTTTTGGCTAAAGGCTCGAAGCTCTGCTTCAAGCTGCTTTTTTTGCTCCTTGGTGTATTCTTGTTCGAGTTGTTGCTGTTGTGCGAGACTTGATTGTTTTGTTGCGACAGATTCAACCATATCGACAATTTTGTTTTGGATGGCTTGCGCCGAATTTGTATTCTCAATCCTCATATCCACTTGCCATTCCTCCTTGAAATGTGTATTTTATATATGCAATCCATTGAATCTTCTTGCTTTTATGTTCGCAATATCGACTAAGGGTTTTTTTTTTGAATACTTTTAAGTAAGAAAATATTTAACTATTTCGCACAATCGTTTCGCACAATCGTGTTATGGGCTTAATTGATTTTTATAAGTTGGAGTGGGTCGATATGTTTATCTTTTTGTGTAACCTCAAAGCTAAGTTTTTCATTTACATTGCCAATGACAAAACCCTTTTTCACATACACACCATTTTTCACGCCATTGCTAATTTTATCAAGGTGAGCATACACGGTATAAAGTGAATTGCTATGCTCAATAATTACCACTTTTTTAATCACAGGATTCTCTTTAGCAAAAACGACTTTGCCATCAAGCACGCTTTTAACACTAGCATTTTTATTCTTTGGCACGAGGATTATATTTTCATAAAAAAATTTCATTTTATACACAGGGTCAAAAGTGGGTCCAAATTTTTGGTCAATGCTAAAAGTTTTTGGCTCTAATGGCGGTATAGTTTTACTCCCCTTATACACAGCGGTTTTGATGTCTTTATACACGCTTGAAGCAATGCGCACATCTTTGCTTGGTTGAATTGTGCGCTTGGGATTTGGTAAGTTTGCTTGAGCTTGCTCATCTTTTTGGACTTGTTTTTGGATATTTTTTTCATTTTGGGCTTGGATAATTTTTAAATTACTCAAAATAGAATCAAGATTCTTTCGTTCGTTGTTGATGGCTTGAAGCTCGGCATTATAAGCGTTTAGCTCCTTTTTCATAGAAGCTATAATTTGCTCTTGCTTTGCTTTTGTCTCCTCTAAGGAAAGTTTTTTGACACTTTGGGCTTGGATAGAATCTTTTAGGGTGGAAATATTTTTAGACACATTGTTTATTTCGTTATGAAGTTTTTCTTGATTTTCTTTGAGTGTTTTTATACGCCTTTTGCTATCTTTAAGCAAGATATTTAATACTTCTTGGGAGAGCACATCTTCTTTGGAATCTATTTCATTGCTTAGGGCATAAAAAGCAAGACTTTTGCTCACTAGCGAAATAACTTCGCTTTGTAATTTTTTAGATTTTTCTATAAGTTCAGTTTGGCGCGTTTGATTATCTTTAAGTGATTTTTCTTGGAGGGAATATTTGCTTTTGTTTTGCTCTATGCCTTTTTGGAGATTCTCAATTTGTGCATCAAGGTTAATAATTTCTTGGTTTTTTTGGTTAATCGCCCTGCCTAATTTATCGAGTTTTTGGCTAATCTTGCTTTGTGCCTTGATAGTTTCTTCGAGCTTTTTAGTGTTTTGTGAAATATCCCTTTGCACATCTGGTGCGCCAAATGTCAATCCCACAAAGGCGAGTAAGATTCCTAATATACGCATTATTCAAGCTTAAAAATCTTTTTGTTTAATAATGACAAAAAACACCGAAACTAGCGAAATAATAACTGATGAGAAAAATAAAATCACACAATCGCTCGCCGTCTTAATAATGTCTAAATCCACCTCTAAGGCGATAGCCACATCGCCTGCTAATGGAGTGGTTTTAAAATACACAAGCGCAGAAACTATCGCTATGGTGGCGATGATAGAATCTATCACAGCAAGTTTTAATAAAATATTATTACGCATCCAAGATGGCGCACCTAAAAAGCTCATAATCTGCATTCGCTCGCTATGCTCTAGCTTCCACACCTCGATTTGTTTTACCATTAAAAGACAGCTTAAAATCGCACTAAGCACCGAAAAAATAATCACCGAACCCTTAATAATCAACAAAAGTTTATAGACTTGGGAATGTGTTTTCTTAAAAGATTCTACGCGTGTTACACTTCCTAAACGACTTAGTGTAGAGCTAATTTTATCAATCCTCTCATCGCTAGGATAAGAATCTAAGCGCAAAGAATAAAAAAATGGCAACTCTTTTTGCAATGTTTCTATGGCGTCTTTGGGAAGCTCAGTTTTTAGCTCATTGATAATATATGCTGGAGAAATAGATTTGAGTTCTACCGCTTCGCGCACAAAGGTTTGAATCTTGTTTAAATCAAGTGTTTCTTTAGAAGCAATAATTATTTGATAATTTTGCGCAAGCTGCATTTCGTGCGTTGAAATAGCACGATTGACAAGCATTATACTCTCAATACCAAAAAGCAACGCGATTAACGGAATAATCAATGCCAAGTGATTTCTAATCGAAGTCATACACCATTCCCTCCTCAATCCTAATATGTCTAAAGTTTGCATTAAAACTTTGCGGTAGGCGGTGAGTAACCACAATCACGGTGATACCAAGCTGTTCATTAACCCCGCGCAAAAGATTCCATATCAAATCACTAGAATAATCATCAAGGTTGCCCGTTGGCTCATCAGCGAGGATAATTTCAGGGTTGCTTGAGAGAGCACGAGCCATAGCCACACGCTGTTGCTCCCCACCACTTAGCTCTAGGGGGTATTTATTAAATTTATGAGGGAGTTTAATGTGGGTGAGAAGTTTTTGCACTTGGTCTTTGCGAATCTGCTCTTTATATCCGCTAATCATCATTGGCAATTCAATGTTGCGCTCTATATTCCACTCTTTAATGAGCTTGTAATCTTGGAACACGATTCCAATATGTTGGCGCAAAAAGTTAATCTGTGCCTTTGATGGACGCGCCATATTTATCCCACGCACTTCCAAATTACCGCTTTTTATAGGCAAGTATCCAAAAAGTGAGTTTAAAATCGTGCTTTTCCCACTCCCACTTGGTCCTGTGATAAACACGAACTCACGCCTTTGAATGCTAAAATTTGCATCTTTGATAATGTCCTCTTTGTTATTATAGGCTAGATAGAGATTCCTTGCCTCAATGATAGTATTTGAAGTAACCGCATTCATACCAACACATCCTTAAATTGGTTTAGATTCCAAAATGCTAACTAAGAGGTCGTGGGCTTTTAATGTCGCTTTGGTAGGGAGCGGGGGATTGACATATCGCACTTTTGCATTATGTATATCAAGCAACACAAACGCATTTTGCACCCTGCCAAAATCTCCCAAACTCACCTCCAACAAAAAAGAACCCTTAACGCAATCTACGCCTCTATACACTGCACTAATGTGTAAAAAATAATCCTCCTTTTGTATCGCCCCCTGTAAGCCTCCTTGCTCAATATTCGCACCAATGGGCTCAGGGCTGGCAAAAAAAGCTATCAAATCCTCCACATTTCGCCTGATAGTCTCATTCATTTTAGGAAAAATAAATGTCGTATTTTGCCACAAATTTTTATTTTTGCAACACAAATTTTGCCTATTTTTGTCAATAGTAAGAAATAAATCAGAGATTCTCTTTTGTTTTGCACGCCACCTTGCTTCATATTTGCTTACCACTAGCGCATTTTCATCAACACTAAGGCGTGAGATAAACCCCAAACCTTGCGCTATATCGTATGTGAAGTTTGCATATTGCTCTTCATCAGTGCGTAAATGCAAGAATCCTCCGCTATTTGTGCTCTTTGTATCGCAATCTTGCGGAAATTGTGTAGGTTTAAGCACACGCGCAATTTGCTCTAAAAACTCCTTGCTAATCACGCGTCTATGAGGCTTTTTAAGCCACGGCACGGGGAAGTGAATATAAAGCGCACTCACACATTTGTGTGGCAAAAGCTCTACAAGCAACCTTGCATCAAGGTTTGTTACATATAAATTTGTTAAATCTAACAATTCTATATGGCGCAAGACTTGCTGAAGCGATGGCGTGTGAATCTCCACTCCCAAAAAAAGCACATCTGCATTTGACTTGGCAAGATGAAGTAAATGTCTCCCAGAACCAAAGCCAATCTCAATTTGGAGTGGCTTAGTATTATCAAGTTTTTGTGTGATAAAAGTTGGTATTTCATCTTTTAAAAGCAAAAATGGCGAACTTACTTTTTGTCGATGTGAATTAGGCGAAAGGTTGTGCGAAAGGACTTGGTTTGAATGCTCCATTAAAATGCCAAGCGCATCTTTGGCGACTCCAATAGGGCTTGGTTTGGTGGATTTGAGACATTTATAGAGCACTTTTTGCCCAGCATTTATGCTTAGTAAAAATTCCTTAAAACGCGTAGATTCTCTATGGCAAACCAGCATTACTCGCCTAGAAGGATACACACAATGACAAAACTCCCCTACAAACTCAAACTCTCCTTTGTGTAAGGGCAGTGAGAAATTTTGCAAAGTTTGGGTGAAAAAATGTGGCATAACTCACCTAAGGACAAAAGATTCTCATCACAAATAACTTAGCGTGAAAGGCTTACAGATTGACTTTGGGCAGATTGTATGCCAAATTCATCGACACTCACTACACTATAAGTATAGACTACACCTATATTTGTTTCTTTGTCGATAAATTTTGTCTCTCTAAGATTCCCATAGCGATTTGCATCAGCCCTGCCCTCTTTACGATAAAGGGCATATTTTCTTGCTCTCCCATCATTTGGCTCTTCCCACTCAATGATAATGACATTATTCTCCACGAATGAAGCTGTGATTTTAGGGGGCTGTGGTGGAGGCAGCGTAGAGCCTTCAATGGGACTTGCCAATCGTTTGCCATCCATTGAATGCTCATCAATCCCAACAATTTGATAATATATCGTCTTGCCGTGCTCATCGAGATTGTGCGTATATTTTGTCTGCTTGCTTGCCGCAAGAAATGTGTATCTGCCTTTTGGCTCATCGCTTACATAGATTCTATATCCTATCGCGTCTGGGTGCTCCTCCCATTTAAGCTCTACTTTGAGTGGCAGACCCTTGCTTGCTTGCGCTCCATCAACACTGCGGATTAAGTCTAGCGTGCGCACTGATATGATTTCACTAGGCTCAGAGAGATTGCCTAAAAAATCTTTTGCTAGCACTCTGTATTCATAAGTTTTGCTATCTTGGAGATTCTCATCAAAAAACTCAATATCAAAGCGGTGCTTTAATTCAGCGACTTTGGAAAAAGTGTTTTGGTTATTTTTGCGCTGGATAATGTAAGACTTCACGCTTGGATTTGGGTGAGGAGTGATGATGAGTTTATTGCTCGTTGGTGTGGTTGAGAATCCAAAAACCCCCTCGACCGCATCGACATAGGAAGTCTCAACCTTAATAACTCGGGAAGTCCTCCCAACCGTGCTATTTGCTCCAAGTGTGGCAAACATATAATAATACACGCTTTTTGGCTTTAACCCACTATCAAAATAATGCGTAGCAAAGGGATTTTTTATCGTGGCAATTTTTTTAAATGCCTCTGTGGGGAAAAAATCTGCACTTGTGTTTTTGTGTTTTTTGCGGGCATCATTAAGCGAGCTTGCATCAGCACGATACACGACAAATCCATCAATTATGGTGTTAATTGATGGTATGAGTGAGGGGTTTATAGAGCTTGCTTTTGGTTCTTGGCTTAATCCTTGCCACTCAAAACCCACAGCATTCACATCGTTTAGCACTTGGATTCTTCCGAGTTCTGGGAGGGTTTCATCTAAACTTAACTTTTTGTCTCCCTCAATGAATGCACAGCCACTAAAAAGCCCTAAAATCACGCAAAATACGCTCGATGTCCAATGCTTCATTCACACCATCCAAATCAAAAAATGTCTGCAAAAATTCTACCATATCTGCCAAAATCTGCGCCCTAAAAAGCGATATTTTACCACGCTCATCATTTGGATGGCATAAGTAAAGCGCATACGCGTGCAAAAAGATTCTATGTGTGAGATTACGCGCTAATGGGTTTTGTGCTAAAAATGTGCTAAATTCTTTGCCAGCCTTGCTGTGAAGTTTGAATCCATACAAACTATCGCCTATAATGTGTCGCCCCAAGCCCTCTAATTGTGCGCGAATTTGATGTGTCCTGCCTGTAAAAAGTTTAACCGCTATAAGTTGCATTGCATTAGAGCGTGAATGAAGTAATGGCAAAAACGCACTTTTAGCATAGCGCAAATGTCTAGAATCTGTGCTAGGATTGTGTGCTAAATCGCCTTGCAAGTCTTGCTTTATTTTTTTTTGTGTAGGTTCTCCATTGCCATACTCAAAGCATTCTTGTGGGATAATGTGTCGTGTAGCTTTACCAATTTGGGTAATTTTTAGGCGATTTTTTGGATTGCGTCCTAAGTAGCACTCAAGCGTTTGTGCTTCTTTAAGCGGTGGCTCAATAATGGCGAGGTAGATTCTCCCCATTTGACGAGATTTAAGCTGATTTGAGAGTGTGTTAAAAGCGGTAGCATTTTTTGCAATGCTAAGCACTCCACTTGTCTCTCTATCAAGTCTATGGACAATGCCATAACGAGAATCTTCATTAAGAGTGATGCCAAAATCTTTAGCCTTGCATTTAAGCCAATCTTGCAAAGTCGGCTCTTTTAGGTTAGGAGCTGGGTGGAGGACGAGATTTGGAGGTTTGTTAATGATGAGTATATCACTATCTTTATGCAAAATATCAATTTGTTGTAATTGTGGTTTTGTTGCAATGAGTTCATCTAAACTTTCTGTCTCTAAATGGGGTAAGTCTTGCTTTAAATTTACATCTTCATCAATCTCAATTTTATCTCCCTGCGCGACTTGAATACTTGGCTTTGGTGCGAGATTCCCATTGAGATAGACTTTATTTGATTTGATAAGGCTTGCACTTTTTGCACGAGAAATACCCAAAACTTCACTTATTATAGAATCTAGGCGCACGAAATTGCTGTTTTTAGTTATAATTGCAGTCATTCTCTCACTTTTTATTTAAGGTTGGCATTTTGGATTTTCGCAAAATTGTAGCAAATTTTGATTTCTTTGTCATTATACTTGTGGGCGCGTTAATGCTGGTGAGTTTTTACTTGGTTGGCGAGCTTGATGAGAATCTTGCTTCAAAACAGCTTAAATACATTGTGTTTGGCTTTTGTATAGCATTTGCTTTGTTTTTTATCCCCTATCGCAAATTGAATTATTCCATCGTTGTTGTGTATGTAATCTTGCTGTTATTGCTTCTTTTAGTGAAGTATGTGGGAGTGGAGAAAAATCACGCTAAGCGTTGGATTGAGATTCCATTCACAAGTTTTTCTATACAGCCTAGCGAATTTATGAAAGTCGCGCTAATGCTTATCATTGCTTGGTATGTCTCTAAGAATCCACCAGCAGAAGATGGCTATGGGTGGAAAGATTTTAGCATTATTTCCTTGCTTATCTTAATGCCTTTTTTTGTTATTTTACTTGAGCCTGATTTAGGCACGGCTTTAATCGTGTTCCTCGCTGGATTTGGTGTGCTCTTTTTAATAGGAGTGAATAAAAAAGTATGGCTTACACTTGGGATTATTGGACTTTTGGTTGTGCCCATTGGCTCATCAATCGCCTTTAGCTCTGGTTTATTAAAAAGCTACCATCAAAAGCGCATTGATGACTTTGTAAGCGGAAATTATCCCTATCAAGTCCAGCAAGCCCTCATTGCCATTGGTTCAGGTGGTATAGTCGGTAAAGATAAAGAATCTGCCACACAATCCCAATTAGAATTTTTACCCTATGCGAGCACGGATTTTATTTTTGCATATTTTGTCGAGCGATTTGGGTTGCTTGGCGCACTTGGCTTAATCACCTTATACACAACGCTTATTGTATATTTGCTTAACATTTGCTTTAATGCAATAAAAGATTACTTTTTGCGCGTGGTAAGCGCGTATATTGCTGTTTTATTTTTCTTATACGCTGGGGTAAATATTTGTATGGTCGTTGGATTAGCACCTGTGGTTGGCATACCATTGCCGATGATAAGCTATGGCGGGACAAGCTTTACAACTTTTCTTGTCTTATTAGCGATATTAGAAAACGCCCTTGCCTTTAGATTGATTTTTCAGTATAATTCAGCCTCGCCAGGTCGAAGTGGGCTTTTAGCTCAGCTGGTTAGAGCACTCGGCTCATAACCGATTGGTCGCAGGTTCAAGTCCTGCAAAGCCCACCATCTAATGCTAAATAAGCACTTCTTTTACATTACAAGGGGGTAGTTTATGAGGCTCTGGCTTCTTTTAATACTTTAGATTATCTTTTAATAGTTTGCTGTATTATTGTTCTGCTTGATTTGGTTTGGAATCTTGTATTTGACTTCTCTCCTCTATTTCACTTGATTCATCATTTGTATTTTCATCAATGCTCTCATCTACGCTATTTCTCATATCAACAACCCAAATATAATCCATATTGCTCGTATTCGCATAAGGCAATACATCAGCGCGCAAAAATCCGCTATCCTCATAAATATTTATCACCTTTCCCACAGGCACATTTGGTAAAAAAATTTCATCAAGTCCATTTGTATAAACCTCATCGCCAATTTTAATACCCCTCCACCGCTGGATATAACGCACGCTTATATGCTCGCCATCATCACTTTTGCCCTCTAAAATTCCCAAAGCTCTATCCTCACCAATAAACACACCATAACTGCAATTTTTTTCTCCGTTTAATAGTCCCATTAAACGCCCATTTTCAAACTTCCCAATCCCAATCGCGGTGTTATTGTGGATTAGCCCTACGATTCTCTCCTCATCGCCCGCGAAACTTTGTTGTGTGTCCAAACCAAGTGTTAGCCACACACGCTCATATTCGCCCAAGCGCACAAAAGCACTCACAAAAGCACGATGAAATATTGGATTGTTGGTTAAATGTTGTGTGCCAAAAAGAGTGTTTAATCGCTTATTTTCGTTTATCAAAGCGTGGTTTTGCAATGCAAGATTCTCATAATCTGCAACCTTTTGGCGCAGTGTAACGATTTGTTCAGCTTGGTCAAAATACTTACTTTTCCACTCTTTGAATCCTTGAATCTTTTGGACAAAGAACATACGCACTGCATCACCAGCACCCAAAACCTTGCTCTCAATCCCCTTATCAAGTTCTATCGCTACAAGCAGTGTAGCAAGCAATACCACAACAAAAATTAAAGCTTTATAGCGCATTAAAGATTCTTATCTTACTCGATAGCGAGCTCTTCTAAAAATCGTGGGTCTTCCATAGCCCTACCTGTGCCCTTTGCTACGCATAGTAGTGGTTCTTCTGCGACATACACAGGAAGCTTAACAATATCAGAAAGATACTTATCAAGTCCGCGTATAAGTGCTCCACCCCCTGTAAGCACGATTCCATTCTCTACAATATCTCCCGATAAATCTGGCGGAGTCTCCTCAAGCACGGATTTTAGTGCATTAGCAATCTCTTTGAGTTGCTCTTTCATCGCTTCTCTACAATCCTCACTAGTCAAAGGAACAGTATTAAGCAACCCGCTTACATTATCACGCCCATTGACTTGATAGGTAAGTGGATTCTCAAGCGGTGAAGCCGAACCAATCTCTAACTTAATCTCCTCTGCTGTGCGCTCGCCGACAAGAAGATTGTATTTTTTACGCACATAATCTTGGATAGCCATATCAAACTTATCTCCTGCAACTTTGATGCTCTTACTCACCACAAGACCACTATAACTCACCACGCCAATTTCTGTCGTCCCGCCACCAATATCAATGACGAGATTTCCTTTTGCCTCATCAGTCTGTAACCCAGCACCAATAGCTGCTGCCATTGGCTCTTCAATCAAATACACCTCTCTAGCACCAGCACCAAACACAGATTCTCTCACTGCCTTTTTCTCTACACCTGTAAGACCATAAGGCACACACACCACAACTCTTGGACGCACGAGAGACTTTCGCTTATGTGCCTTTTCAATAAAGAATCGAATCAGCTTTTCTGTCATCTCAAAATCCGCAATCACACCATCTTTCATCGGACGCACAACCTTAATCCTATCTGGCGTTTTGCCTGCGACTTCTTTTGCCTCATATCCCACAGCGAGGATTCTATCTGTGCCTCTTTTATCTGTTTGCACAGCGACTACGGATGGTTCATTGATTACAACGCCCTCACCTTTCACAATAACCACCGTATTTGCCGTGCCCAAGTCAATGGCAATATCCTTTGAAAGTGCTCCTATAAACTTATCAAACATTCTAAACTCCTTGTATTAGATTTCTTACCACTTAGCTATGAGCTACGCGCCTTTTTACCAATGGTCGTCTTCGCCGTAGCTGTCTTTATGATAAGTGGTTTTTTATTTCCTTGTATGCAATCTTTAGTAATGCTTACCTCGCAATTTCTTAATTCTGGCAATTCATACATTAAATCATTGATGTGTTCTTCAATGATTGAGCGCAACCCACGCGCACCAATTTTACGCGCAATAGCCAACTCTGCAACCTCCTCAATCGCCCCCAAATCAAAATGCAGCTTCACTCCATCCATTGCAAAAAGTTTTTGATATTGCTTTATAAGAGCGTTTTTTGGTTTAGTGAGAATCTCTATCATCGCTTCTTTATCGATAGGACTTAGCGTAGTGATAATATGCAATCGCCCAATGAGCTCAGGGATAAGCCCATAACCCACCAAATCATCTGGCTCGACTAAATGGAGTAGCTCGCTCTCATCGCTTTTACCACGCTTTTTACCATTGAATCCAAGCACATTGCCACCTACTCTGCGTTTGATAATTTCACCCAAACCATCAAACGCTCCACCACAAATAAAAAGAATGTGGCTCGTGTCAATTTGGATAAATTCTTGATTTGGGTGCTTTCTCCCGCCTTTTGGTGGGATATTAACCAAACTTCCCTCAATGATTTTTAGTAATGCTTGCTGCACGCCCTCGCCACTCACATCACGCGTGATAGAGCGGTTTTCACTAAGGCGTGAAATTTTATCAATCTCATCAATAAACACAATACCGCGCTCGGCTAGCTTCACATCACCATCGGCAGCTTGATACAAACGCGTTAAAATATTTTCCACATCTTCGCCCACATAACCAGCTTCTGTGAGACTTGTCGCATCACAAATTGCGATTGGCACATTTAAAAATCGCGCTAAAGTTTGCGCCATAAGCGTTTTCCCACTTCCTGTGGGACCAATAAGCAAGATATTAGACTTCGCAATTTCAACTTCTTCTAATCCGCGAGCTAGCTCATTTTCCTGTGGATTCTTTATTTGCTCCACATCTTGATGGCTAATGCGTTTGTAGTGATTATACACCGCCACGCTAAAGACCTTTTTTGCATCATTTTGTCCGATAACATACTCATCAAGTTTTGCTTTAAGCTCTTTTGGTGTTGGCAAATCAAATGGCGATTGTGCCTTACCCTCACCCTCAATGCTTTCCAATGGAGCTCGATTGAGCGCAATTTCCACAGCACGCACACAATTCTCACAAATATACACATTTTTAGAAACTCCCACATTGCCCGTAATGATACGATTGTTTGGTGTTTCTGGCTTGCCACAAAAATTACAATATCTCTCCATTACTCACTTCCCTCACTATGATTATTGCCACCCTTAAACGGAATCCCGCGAGTCGCACCCAAAATAAATTCGCAAATATATCGCATTACTTGCGTGATTTCTTTAGAATCTAGCTCTTTTTTCACGAGCTCTTTTAACGGCGCAGTTCGAGAATACAACCGCTTATAAAGCGCAGAAATATCATCAATTTCCTTAGAGTTAAAAAGTTTGCGCATTCGGTGTTTGTTTAATCCACGAATGTAGGCGTGGTGGCCGTGCGCCATAGAATATGGTGGCAAATCTTGCACCAAGACAGACCCACCTGCGAGCATACAACCATCGCCAATTTGGACAAACTGATGTGCGGCTGTAAGTCCGCCCATATTTACATAATTCCCCACTTTAACATGCCCGCCTAAAGTCGCCACATTAGCAAATATACACTCATCGCCCACTTGACAATCGTGCGCGATATGCGCATACGCCATAAAAAGATTCTTATTTCCTACGCGTGTAACTCCACTGCCACCACTCGTGCCTGTATTCATCGTAACGCATTCACGGATAATGTTATCATCACCAATGACAAGCTCTGTGGGTTCATTAGCATATTTTAAGTCTTGCGGATGTGTGCCAATGCAGGCATTTGAGTAAATTTTATTGTTGTTGCCAATCGTTGTATGTCCGCTAATAGTAACATTATTGGCAATTTGGCAATTATCCCCAATTTTGACATTTTTGCCAATAACACAAAAATGTCCAATTTCAACATTTTTGCCAATCTTTGCTCCAGATTCTATAATGGCGTTTGGGGAAATAAGTGCTTCTTGCATACTAACTCTTTAATCTGTGGAATCTGCAATCATCGCTTTAAGCTCACATTCAGAAACGACATTATCATCGACAAAGGCTTGTGCGCTCAAGCTCCAAATGCTCCCTCTGTGTTTAAGCACGCTGAGTTTATACACGAGCCTATCGCCCGGCACTACGGGGATTCTAAACTTTACATTATCAATAGTCATAAAATATACAATTTTGGTTTTTGCTTCCTCGACATTATCGCCAAACATACTGCAAAACGCAAGCAATCCCCCAGCTTGCGCCATTCCCTCAATCTGCATAACGCCCGGATAAATCGGCTGTCGCGGAAAGTGCCCCAAAAAGACCTCTTCGTTAATTGTTACATTTTTATATGCTTCGATACTTTCGTTTGGGATAAGGCTCACCACCCTATCAACCAACAGCATAGGATAGCGATGTGGGAGGATTTCTCTAATCTTATTTACATCCATCATTGTGTATTTGCCTTTTGTTTTAAAGTTGCAGACTTAAATAAAAGGTATTTTAGCAAAAAAATCCTAAAAATACGCACTAAAAAAATGCCTTGTCTTGTAACTTTTTATTGCAAATACAAAATCCGCGTAAAATCATAGAGAATCTCTATAGATTCTATGGAATCTTAGGCGTTTAGCACTGCATTTGTGCCAAACGCTCACTTATTCTTCCATATAATTTTTGAGTTTGCGCCCGACTTTTGGGTGTTTTAACTTCTTAATCGCACTAGATTCTATTTGCCGCACACGCTCTCTCGTTACACCAAGCTCATTGCCAATCTCCTCAAGCGTGCGGTCGCTCTCATCTGGAAGTAATCCAAAACGCATTCTAATAACTCTCACTTCCCTATCATTAAGCTGCTCTAGCACATCATCAATTTGAGCTTTTAAATCCTCTTTTAAAATGAAATCCATTGGACCAACGGCGTTTTTATCCTCGACAAAATCTCCAAACTTCCCGTCATCATCATTACCC
>CAKVEH010000010.1 GCA_934728205.1 uncultured Helicobacteraceae bacterium | reverse complement strand
AGTTAGTTTTTGCATTTTGTAACTCAAGGAGTGATGGCGAGCGACCTTTTGTGCTGTCATAGAGCTCTTGTAATCTATCGTAATTCCACTTTTTATCAATAAGTGTTTGCTGGCTAGCTCTAAGTTGAGCTTTGGCAGAGTTTAGCTGGGCTTGGTAGCGAGCAATTTGCTGATTGATAGTCTCTGGATTGATACGCGCGAGAATCTGCCCCTTGCTTACTCTATCATTCTCCTCCACGAGCACCTCTAGCACAATGCCTGAAATCACACTGCCAATTTCGACCTCATTAGTCGGCGAAAGCGAGCCAGAAGCAGAAATGCTTGATTTAATATCGCCCCTTGTGGCTGTAGTGGTTTCAAACTCTAACTTTGGTGTGTAAAATATCCCAAAATACGCAATAATAAGCAATAAACCCCCGATACCAGAAGCAATAGCGATAAGGTATTTGCGCGGAATGTCTTTTATGGTAATTTTTTTAGGATTTAGTGCCTTATATATGTCTATCATTAAGCTCTCCTAGTTTGATATGTTTGCTGTGCTAGATTCTGTAATTTCATTCACTTGTGTGTGAGGTTTGTCAAGTGAAACACTATCAATGGAGAAATACAAATCCCCACCAAATGCCTTAAACAATGTAACAGCCGAAATAAGCTCATTGATTTGGGAAGTGAAAAATTGGCTTTGAAGCGTGTAGTAGCTATTTTGGTTAGTTAAAAACTCGCTTCTATCAAGCATACCACTCTTAGCACGGATAATGTCGCTATCATAAGCCTCTTTGGCTATATCAAAAATAGCCCTATTGTTTTGCACCTGTCGCCTTTTAGAATCTGTATCAAAAAGGGCGTTTTCCATTTCACTAATTGCTGTGTTAATGGTATTTTGCAGGGTATAAAATGCTTCATTGCTCAACTCTTTTTGTATAAGATAGTTTTGCTTAAGACTTGTCCTATTAAGCAATGGGGCACTTATAGAATTGGCTATTTGGTAAATTAGCGAGCCAGAGCCTGTATTTGAATACAACACTTCGCCAATAGAGCCACTTATGCTAATGGTAGGAAGCTGTGCGGCTTTGGCATTTGTGGTTTTATAAAGTTGTGAGTGCAAGGCATAAATGCTCGCTTGCACATCAGGACGCTTAAGCACCACTTGGGCTGGAATGCTATTGACTTGAAATAATGCAATGCCAGGTAATTTATAAAAAGATTGTGTATGTGGGGATTGCGTAATTTTATGAGAATCTGCATTGTCTGTTTGAATTTCTTGCGTGGCATCCTTTGCTCCATCGGCTAAAAAATCCACTTTTTGCGCTAAATCTTTATCATTTATGTCAAGGAGGACTAAAAGCGCGTTTTTATTTTGCTCATAAGTGTATTGCAAACTCTCATAAGCATTTTGTTGGGTAATAAGACTTGCTTTAATGGTTTTGTAGTCGTTAATACTAATAAGTCCTTGCTTGTAGCGCACTTGCGCAATCTCATCGATTTCTTTGAGATTCTCCAATATTGCTTTATTTATACCAAGACTATAAGCATTATCACGCAAAGTAAAATACAAGTTTGCCACCTCGCCAATGAGCGAAATTTGCGCATTGGCAAGATTGCTTTGTGCCTGTTCATAAGCCTTTTTACTACTCTTACGCAGAGCATTAAGTTTGCCAAATAAATCTAACTCCCAGCTAAGCCCCAAACTTGCGTTAATCGAATTTGTCCCCGGTCGAATGCTAATGGCTTGATTTTGAGTGCGCCTATCGGTGTAATTTGTATTGAGCGAACCATTTATGGTTGGAAGCATACTTGCCGTGCTAGTTTTGACTTGGGATTTTGCTTGTTTAATCCGAGAGGACATAATAAGCACATTGGTGTTGCGCTCTAAGCCAATCTCTAACAACAAAAGAAGTTCTTTGTCATTTACCAGTGCGCCAAATTGCGCTAATGTTTCTCTTTTTTGCGTAAGATTGCTTCTATCATTAGAGTTATTGACATTAGAAAAATTCTCTTTAATATGTGTTGTATCCGCAATTTCTGCATTATTTGGAATCTTTGTGCTACACGAGATAAAAAAGACTTCAAAACATATCGTTAGTATAGAAATATATCGCAAAGATTTCTCCATAAAATTGATTTTAATGCCACATTGTAAAAATAAAAAGTGAAGTAAGCGTGAAATAAAAAGTTTAGTGTGTGTTTTTGTTTGTTTTGTTGGTAGCGTTTATTTTGTCATTGATTTTTTGGAGTGTTTGACAAGATTGCTCTATGTTTTTAAAAAAGCACTCTTCTTGCAATCTATCAAA
This sequence comes from uncultured Helicobacteraceae bacterium, assembly GCA_934728205.1. GTDB lineage: Bacteria > Campylobacterota > Campylobacteria > Campylobacterales > Helicobacteraceae > Helicobacter_F. The sequence goes on along the minus strand of CAKVEH010000010.1, from coordinate 13,930 downwards.
CTCTAAGGCTTCATTTTTGGCTTTTTGGGCGAGTTTTTGGCGATGCTCTTTCATATCAAAATAATGCCCCACATACACCACCGCACAGACAAAGAGGATAAGCAAAATATTGACTAAATTAAATTGAAACTTAAAGCAAAACCTGCAACCACGCTTTGACAAAAATTATCCTTTTTTTAGCGATTTGCTTTGTGCTTTGGGTTTTTTGGCTTGATTGCTTTTAGGATGTGGCTTTTTTGGATTCTTTTTTTGTGTGCGTGAGGCGATTTTATTAGCAAGTGCGCCTTTAAGCCAATCCTCATACGCAGATTCCACATTATCTATGGGCAATGAAATAATCTGTGGAGTTTGGTAATTGTGATGTTGTTTGATAATTCTAGCAATTTGATTAAAATGCTCTGCTCTACTCTTTATTTGTAGTAAAAATTCCTTGTGTTCGCAAATTTTTTCCTCCCAAATATACAAACTTTGAATCTTGCTAATTTGTGCGCAAGCACAAAGCCCCTCTTCTAGCAACAATCGTGCAATCTTGCTTGCGTGCCTTTTGCTGTTTGTTGTTGTATGAATAGCGATATACATTTTACTTCCCTTTATAATCGCAAAAGTTTGCAGCCTATGTCTTAATAAGCTGCATAAACTCTGCCCTCGTGCGAGAATCTGTCTTAAAAAGTCCTCGCAATGCACTTGTGATAATAGTAGGATTCTTTTGCACGCCTCGCATACTTACACACAAATGATGTGCCTCGCACACCACCATTACCCCCTTTGGCTGGAGTGATTCTAGTAGGCATTGAGCGATTTGCTCTGTGAGATTTTCTTGAATCTGCAATCTACGCGCAAAAACCTCTACTAACTTTGCTAGCGAACTAATCCCAGCTAAATGCTGATGAGGAATATAACCAATGCTAATGTGCCCAAAAAATGGCAAAAGATGATGTTCACACATTGAATAAAACTCAATGTCCTTTGCTATCACCATTTCATCGCACAATCCCTCTTTAAAAACCGCGCCAAGCACAGCTTTTGGATTCTTTGTGTAGCCCTCAAAAAGTGTTTGATAGGATTGTAAGATTCTTTGTGGTGTTTGACTTAATCCTTCTCTTGTAGAATTTTCGCCGATATTATCACACAAAGCACTAAAAAAACTTTGCAATGATTGGGATACTGCCTCATTGTTGTCGTTTTTCACATATACTCCTTGCTAAACACGCGCGTATTATAGCGTAATTTTAGTGTAAAATTTGCTTTATGTTTATACAAATGAATTTTGAGGAATACTAATGAAAAAGTCTCTTGATATAGGCAAAGATTCTCTTATACGCTTGTTTTTTTACTTTTTTATCCCTAATCTTTGCGCTATGCTTGCTCTTTCTACTTACTCCACAATCGATGGAATCTTCGTGGGACAAGCTATCGGTCGCGAAGCCATAGCTGCTATTGGGGTGTGTTGGCCTGTTTTCCCAGTGCTTATTGCTTTTGAATTACTTTTTGGTATGGGTGCAGCGAGCATTGCTTCATATTATTTAGGTAGGGGGCAAGAATATCGTGCAAGACTTATGTTTAGCTCTGTATGCTACTTTGCTGGGGTGAGCAGTGTGATTTTTGGCATTATTTTGTGTATTTTTGTGGAGGATATTGCTTTTGCCTTAGGCGCGAATAATGAAATTGTCTCGTTAGTAAAAGAATATTTACGCATAATCTTTTTGGGCTCATTTATCATCGTGCTCCACCCATTGCTCGATATTTTTGCGATAAACGACAAACGCCCGATTTTAGCGATGAGCGCAATGATAATTGGCTCTGTCGCAAATATCATTTTAAATTATTTATTTTTGTTTGTGCTTGATTTTGGGATTGCTGGCTCAGCGAGTGCCACGATAATCGGGCATTTTTTGGGAATGAGTGTATTACTAAGTCATTTTATCACACGGCGCGGGAAAATTTATTTTATCAAATCTTTTAGATTCTCTTTTGTGCTTGCTTCGATGCGTAATGGCGTGCCGATGAGCTTTTCAGAGCTTAGTGTCTCATATATAATGGTGCTTGTGAATAATAAGTTAGAGAATCTCGGTAGCACGGACGCACTTGTAGTTTATAGTATCCTTATGTATAGTGGGATTGTGATTTTTACCATTATCCTTTCGTGTGCAGAGGGGCTCCAACCCATAGCGAGTTTTAATTATGGTGCAAGGCAACTTGATAGAGTAAAAAACATCTATAAACTCATTGTTGTATTTGCCACTATTTGTGGTATCACTCTTTGTGTAGGGTTTATCGTGTTTGATAGCTTTATCGCTGGATTATTCTTAGGCAAAAAAGATGTTTTGGTAGATTCACTGCTTGAGCCTACTACTAATGCTATGCACATTTATTTTTTGGGTTATATATTTTTGGGGTTAAATTTAGTAAGTTCGATTTTCTTACAATCAATCCAACGCCCAATAAGTTCATTTATCGTTACGCTTTGCACTAATCTTTTGTTTATGGTAATATTTGTAAATGTGCTAAGCGCGTATTTCGGTATCAATGGAATCTGGGCGAGCTACCCAACTTCTTTAATGTGTGCTAGCGTAGTGAGTTTGTGTGTGATGTATTATGAATTTAAGCACGGCGCACTTCACATAAAAGATAAATAAATTGCGTAAAAGAGAGAAAACAATGTCAAAAAACGCTATTATCCTTTTTGACCTTGATGGGACACTCATAGATTCCACTCCTGCAATTTATTTTAGCTTTTCTCAAGCGTATAAAGAACACAGATTACAACCCCCAAGCTTAGAATCTGTAAAACAAAGTATCGGACACACGCTAGAGGATATGTTTTTAGCGCAAGGTGTGCCAAAAGATAAAGTGAGTGAATTTATCAAATCCTATCGTCTAGCCTATCGTACGCAAATGGAAGCAGGCACGACACTACTGCCAAATGCCAAAGAAGCAATAATACTTGGTTATGAATTTGCGCATTTGGGTATTGTTACCACCAAGCGCGGGGATTTTAGCACAAAACTTTTAGAATCTTTTGGTGTGTTGCATTACTTTAGTGTCATAGTTGGAATCGAAAATGTCAGCAACCCAAAACCTCATAGCGAGCCCATTATTTGTGCACTAGATTCTATCCGTGAGATGAGGAAATGCGACATTGCAATGTCCTCTTGCTTTATGGTGGGTGATACGATACTTGATTTACAAGCCGCCAAAAATGCTGGGATTACAGGTGTGGGCGTGTTGTGTGGGTATGGAGATTCTAAAAGCTTGCAGCAACATACTCAAAATATCTATCAAGATGCTCTTGCGGCGACAAAGCATATCCAAGCAATTCTTAGTATTTAGCAATTAGTTAATGTGGAATTAGCTATAATGGCATAAAACTTTCCAAAATGGAGCAAAAATGAACAAAGAACCAATGACAGAATATGGCTATAACAAACTAAGGGCTGAATTAAAAGATTTGCAAGAAGTCCAACGACCTCACATCGTCAAAGAAATTGATATTGCTCGCTCGCACGGAGATTTAAAGGAAAATGCCGAATATCACGCAGCAAAGGAAAAACAAGCATTTATAGAATCTCGCATAACTGAGCTTAGCACAATGCTAGCAAATGCACAAATCATCGACCCAAGTAAGCTAGAACATAAAAAAGTAAGTTTTGGAAGCACGATAAAAATCTTAAACCTCGATACAGATAAAGAGCTTACTTACACTATTGTAGGTGCGCTAGAGAGCAATCCACAAAAAGGGCTTATCTCTTCCTCATCACCCATTGCTAAAAGTCTCATTGGCAAGGAAGTGGGCGAGGAGGTAACGATTAAACTCCCAAGCGGGGAGAGTGATTTTGAAATTTTAGAAATTGGCTATAAAGCATTTAGTTTAGAGGATTAAATTGCCTTATTTATGGTAAAATCCCCCGCTAAATACAATAATCTTAACACAAACCTTAAGGAATATCAATGAAAATTAAGATTAAGAAATTAGAATCTAGAGCGATTATCCCACAATATCAAACTCCACAAAGTGCTGGATTTGACCTACACAGCTTAGATTCTCATACTTTAAAGCCAAAAGAACGCAAACTTATCCCAACGGGGCTTGCCTTTGAAATCCAAGATGGATACGAACTCCAAGTGCGCCCACGCTCTGGGCTTGCGCTCAAAAATGGTATAACCGTGCTAAACACTCCCGGGACGGTGGATAGTGATTATCGAGGTGAGATAAAAACACTTCTTATCAACCTAAGCGATGAGGACTTCACTATCAATGCTGGCGATAGAATCGCTCAATGTATAGTAAGCAAGGTCCATAAGGCTGAATTTGAAGAAGTTGTAGAGCTTAGCGAAACTTTGCGCTCAAGCGGTGGCTTTGGCTCAAGTGGTGTGAGTGAAAAAGGCGCATACAAGCAACCTTAGAAACAATACAATTTAGGAGAGACAATGAGTATAAAAAAAGACTTAGAGCAAATTAAAGATTCTTTTGATAGAGATGGGCAGATTTTAGAGAGTGCATTTCGCTTTGAAGTCCTCTTTAAACGATACAAAAAGATAATATTTGCCTTTGGTGTAATCATTATAGTTGGAATCATCGTTTGGCTTGCTCATACTGCAATCACACAAAGCAAACACGATAAGGCTGCTAAGGCATATTATGATTTGCTCAATGCTAATGAAAGCGAAGATTCTGAAAATCTTTTGCGTATCATTAAAGAAAACAATCCTGTGTTACACGATTTATATGTCCTCTCACATAATCCTAGCGAAGAGCAATTTCTCACTCTAGCAGATTCCCAAAATGCCTTTATCGCAAAAATCGCAACCTATCAAAATGTGCAAAATGCCGTTACAAAAATCTTACAAGAACTTGAAAATAGCCAAGAGCAATCTTCTCAAAGCCAAGAGCTAGATTTGGCTCTAAAATCGCTAGATTCTATTGATGATAAGCACTTAAAGCCTTTTGCCCTATTGCAAGAATCTGTCTTGCTTCTTAGAGAGGGTAAAATACAAGAAGCAAAACATAAAGCTCAACTTATTGATGAAAATTCCCCATTTGCAAAATTTGGCGAACTCATCAAGCACTACAAATAAGGACTATAATGATGCCTAGATATTTTCTTTGGGATTTTTTGATGCAAAAAATTATAATCCTGCTGTTTTCCCTCGTTGCGATTGTGCTTTTCACAAATGGATGCTCATCAAAGAAATATTTCACATCTGATACGAATCTCACAATGGAATTCGCACAAAAACTTCCATCAAAGATTGCCCACTCCTCGCGCAATGGCGCAGTGCTTTCAAACAACGATGTGCTCGATAATAATGGGGAAATCTTACTCACCATAAAACCAAATCAAAAATTTTTAGCTAAAAGTGGCGAAAAGTATTTATTGCAAGAAAGTTGTAAGAATTTGCTTATTATTGACTCCAAGCAAGAAACCCTGCAAGACATTCCATTTGATAAATGTGTGGCAAGTGCTAGTCTAAATGGGAATCTCATCGCCCTTGTAAGTGTGGAAAATGCCATAGCACTTATTGATATAAGTGCTAAAAAAGAGATTTTTACTCAAAAACTCTCATCTGTAATCGCCATAAACTCACTTAATGTCTCACCCATATTTGATAAAAATACTATTATTTTTCCCTCTCTTGATGGAAGGATTCTCATTTATAACACAAACACAAAAAATATCACAAAAGATATTCTTATCCAAAGTGATAAGTTTTTTAATAACATTATATTCCTTTACGCCCGAGAGAATCTTATCATTACCGCTACACAAAAGCGCATTAGCACTATTTTAGGCAACAATAAAACTTTCAACTACGATGGGAACTTTAATGATATGCTTGTGTATAACAATAGACTTTTGGTTTTAAGTAATGATGGGAAAATTATAGAACTTGACAACACGCTAAAACCCTTGCGTGAGACGAATTTAGAATACGCCAAACTCGCTTCTATTGTGGTTAAAGAAGGTAATCTCTATACTCTTGATAGACACAAACACCTTATAGAAGTGGATTTGCAAAATTTTGAGCCAACGATATATAAAGTAAAGCTACCCGCCAAAAAATACATTTTTTACACCAATGATAGTATCTTTTATGATGGTGTTTATAAGAGGTTTTAATGGTATTATGTGATGTGGGAAATACATTTTTACATTTTTTTTACAAGGGCGAAATACGCAAAGAAAAATTAGATGCCCTAAAACCCAAAAAACCAGAAGTGTGTATTTATTACATTAGTGTAAATAAAAAGGCTGAGAAAAAACTCCTCGCCTCCCACAAAAACTGCATCAACCTAGCTCCATACTTTGAGATTAACACGGGATATAGTGGCATTGGCATTGATAGAATCGCCGCTTGCGCAGGGATTGAAAGTGGTATTGTCGTTGATGCAGGAAGCGCAATCACCATAGACATTGTGCAAGATAATGTCCATTTAGGAGGGTATATTTTGCCCGGCTTGCAGGCATACAAAGATTCTTACAAAAGCATTTCTAACGCGCTTGATTATGATATAGACTTAAGCACCAAACTTGATGCCCTACCCTTAAACACACGGGCAGCCATTAGCTTTGGGTGTATTAAAAGCATCATTTTAATGATAGGTGATAGTGCGAGGGGGAAAAAAATCACATTTACAGGTGGTGATGGAAAATTTTTTAGTCGATTCTTTGAAAATAGTATTTTTGATGAAGCTGTTGTGTTTAAAGGAATGCAAAAGGCTTACGAAAATTTTATCAAGCAAAAGGATTCTTACAATGATAACAATCGCCTTGCCTAAAGGGAGAATCGCCAAAGATAGCCTTGAGCTATTTTCTAAAATCTTTGGTTGTGAATTTGGCTTTGATGATAGAAAGCTCATTCTACAAAAAGATGGATTTAGGTTTTTGCTCGTGCGTAGCCAAGATGTTATCACTTATGTAAATTACCAAGCTGCTGACATTGGTGTTGTTGGGCTTGATGTGATTGAAGAGCACGGCATACTAAACACCATTAAGCTCCTTAACTTAGGAATTGGTAATTGTAAAGTTGTAGTTGGCTCAGAGGTTGACAAGAATCTCGATTATCAAAAGCCTCAAATTAAAATCGCTACTAAAATGCCAATCATTACCCACAAACACTTCTCCAAAAAGGCAATTCCTATCGAAATTATCAAACTTTATGGGAGCATTGAACTCGCACCATTGGTTGGATTAAGTGATGGAATCGTGGATATTGTCGAAACAGGAACGACAATGCAACAAAATAATCTCAAAATCGATGAAGTCATTATGGAATCTTCTGCGTATTTAATCGCCAATCAAAATAGTTTTTATCAAAAACAACGCCAACTCTTGGATTTTAGTAAAAAATGTAGCGAACTTCTAAAACAAACACAAAATCAATAAACTTTATGGTAGAATCGTGCTTCGCAAAGATAAGTTACAAATGGAGGTGTAACAATGAAAGCACTATGGAAAGTTACTCTAATATGTGTTGTGTTTATAGGCAGTTGCCTTGCTGATTGGAAAATGTTTAGCGATGGGATAGACACTTATATCTATAATGACAAAAGCGGAGAAATTTACATTCGCCACAAACTTGGCAAGCAAAATTATGAAGATGTGTTTGTCAAAATGCCTCACGGCACACAACCAAGTGAATTAAAAGGCAAAAAAGAGCCAAACCAAAACACACAAACCAAAGTCCCAAACAACATAGACCAAGAGCGATACAAACTCGAAGCACTCAAAAAATCTCAAGAAGCACTTAATAGTGCCTTAGAGTTTTGAGAAATAAAATAATGAAAGTCTTAATTTTATTGCTCTTTTTGAGTATAAATATCTGCTTATGTTACGAATGCGATAAGGAATTAAATAAACTTTGGCAAAAAGAAATGGGGGGGAATGTCGCCTGATATTGGTTGGGCAAATTACCAAGCCTCTTTAATAGCTTATGGATTTACGATGGGTGTTTGTTACACAAATGAGGCAAAAGGCATACAATTAACCTATGAGCAAAATCACAAAAATTTTACAGCAGCACGCGTTGTTTGGACTGAAAAATTTTTACGACAACAAAGACAAGATAGCCAATAAATTTAGAATCTATCCCTACAAACTACTCTGCTTTATGCGTGCTTCTCGCTCACCCTCTTGCTCTTTATAGAGCATAGCACACGCTTTGGCAAGCTCGCGGATTTTTAGGATATAGTTTTGTCGCTGTGCGACTGAAATAGCCTTGCGCGCATCAAGCACATTAAAATAATGGCTTGAAAGCATAGTATAATCATACGCACACAATGGCAAGCCAGCCTCCAAACACCGCCTCGCCTCGCCTTGCGCGCTATCAAACGCGCCAAAAAGCATAGCCGTATCTGCCACTTCAAAATGATATTTGCTAAACTCAAACTCACTCTCCTTATGCACATCTTTGTAATACACGCGTTGCTTAAGAGAATCTAGCCCCCAAAAAATATCAAACACACTCTCCACGCCCTGAATATACATCGCAAGTCGCTCCACGCCATAGGTGATTTCCACTGCCACAGGCTCGCAGGGTAGCCCACCTACTTGCTGGAAATAAGTAAATTGCGTAACTTCCATACCATCTAGCCACACTTCCCAGCCTAGCCCCCACGCACCAAGCGTAGGAGATTCCCAATTATCCTCCACAAAGCGCACATCGTGCTTAGCCGTATCGATGCCAAGTTGCTTTAGCGACTCTAAATACAGCTCTTGGATATTGCTAGGATTTGGCTTTATAAGCACTTGAAACTGATAGTAGCTCCCTAAGCGGTTTGGATTCTCCCCATAGCGTCCATCAGTAGGACGGCGAGAGGGTGCGACATACGCCACGCTCCACGGCTTAGAATCCAAACTCCTAAGCAAAGTCGCAGGATGAAATGTCCCAGCCCCCGCAGGAATGTCATATGGCTGGACAATCAAACAACCCTGCTCTTTCCAATATGATTGCAGGGTTAATAAAATATCTGAAAAACTTTGCATCTTTATCCCTTTATACATTCTATATTGCAAATAACCTGCTTATGCAATGCAACAATACAAAGTGGCATTATAACTTAAATACAAACAAAATTTTCTCTAAAACCAGCTTAGAACTTAAAAAATAAAAGGTAAATTTGTGTTATTGCTGAAGTAAATAAAGAGTTTTTGTGTTGTATTAGTGTGATATGCAATTTTTTTATATTATGATTGCATTAAAGAATTGTTGAATTTACAAGATTCTTAAATCAATGTCAAAACAATAAGGAGAAAAAATGAAAAAATATAATCGTGTGTTAGTAAAATTTTCAGGCGAGGCATTAGCTGGGAAAAGTGGTTTTGGTATTGATGTGGGTGTCTTAGAATATATCGCTAAAGAAATTAAAGGGCTAAAAGATGCAGGATTAGAGATTGGGTTAGTTATCGGCGGGGGGAATATCATTCGTGGGTTAAGTGCTTCTCAAGGCGGACTTATACGGCGCACAAGTGGGGACTATATGGGTATGCTCGCCACCGTGATTAACTCTGTGGCTATGCAAGAAGCATTAGAATCTTTTGGTGTGGATACGCGCGTGCAAAGTGCCATAGAAATTAGGGAAGTTTGTGAAAACTACATTCATCGCCGTGCTATTAGGCATTTAGAGAAAGGGCGTGTAGTGATTTTTGGTGCAGGCACGGGGAATCCATTCTTTACTACTGATAGTGCGGCTACGCTTAGGGCGGTTGAGATTGAAGCAGATGTCATAGTCAAGGCGACAAAGGTCGATGGTGTGTATGACAAAGACCCACATAAATTCACAGACGCCAAAATGCTAAACAATGTAACCTACGATGATGCACTAAGAGACCATATCCGCGTGATGGACGACACAGCTATAGCCCTCGCAAAAGAAAACAAACTACCTATTTTAATTTGCAATATGTTTAAATCTGGGAATCTGCTTGAGATTCTCACAAAAAATAAGGGGACTTATTCCATTGTCCATTGATTTTGCAAGATACTTAAAATTAAATCTTTAGGGTGTTTGCTTAGGCAAAATTCTCTTTTGTATTTCTCCCAAAATCACTAGAAACTCCCTCGCAAAAGCGCATTCCACAAAGCACAATAAACCAAGAAATATAAATCCACAACATTAAAAACAACAAAATGCTAATTTGCCCATACATACTTTTGTAAGTTTGGTTGTAAAAAATGTAATACATAAATCCCCACTTAGTGATAAGCCAAACCGCCGTGCTAAGAAAACTTGAGAGTGCAAGCGAGATAAATGGTAGGCGTTTGTTTGCTGAAATCTTAAAGAGCAAGAAAAACATAACCCAAGTAATAAAATATGGCAAAATCTCAAATAAAAAGCTAAAATCCGCCACGCCTTTAAGCGTTTTTTGCACTTCACCGCTAAAATAAATAGAAAGCGCAAGTGAAATAGGGAAAAGTGTAATCATCGTCCAATACACAATAATAGAATCTAAGAAACCTCTAGGCTTAGAGTTAAACATTTTTGTAGAAACATATTCAAAGTTACGAAAAAATAAAATCGAAGTCGCCAACACATACGCCAAACCCATCATTCCAAGTTTTGAGCCATTTTGGATAAATGTATCAAGATATTGAGAAAACACATCAGAATTTGTAGGCACAAGATTTGAAAGGAGCATTTCTTTGATATGTTGCACTTCACTTTGAAATTGAGGCAAACTCAATAAAATGGAAAAAAACACCAATAAAAGCGGAATGAGCGCAAAAATACTATAATAGCTCAAAGATGCCGCATAAATAAGTGGCTGATTTTGGTCAAAGTAATGATATATGCGCTTGCACTCACCACGCACAATACCATATAATGCACCAAGTTTTTTACGCATATAAATTATAAATCCTAAGTGTTGTTAAAACCCTAGCAAGCCACCAAATGTATTAGAGGACAAACCACCATAATTCATCATTGAAGCGTAATTCCTACATCCACCATCTATGCCATAATCACACGCCAATCCAAAGAGCTCCACTGCGCGCGCTTTGTTTTGTTTCACGCCTGAGCCACTATCATACAATACGCCTAAGTTATTACAACTTTGCATATGACCGCCATCGCACGCGATACTAAAATACTTTGCTGCATAATAATAGCTTTGCTCTGCACCCTCTTCGCCTTTAGCATAAAGATAGCCTAGATTCCCACACGCGACCAAATCTCCCTGCTGGCAAGCAACATAATTCATCTCTAATATACCCATTTTGTCTTTAGTCATTCCATAGACATTGTTTGTATTTGTCATTAAGCCTAAATTATAGCACCCCAAATCACTTCCTAAATTACACGCCGAGCGATAAGCCTGCAAAGCCTTTGCATAATCTTTTTGCACACCAACGCCATTGGCATACATCCAGCCTAAATTCGTGCAAGCAAGACTATCGCCACCAGAGCACGCCACTGTGTATAAATCAGTCGCAAGTTTTTTATCTTGGGCAACTCCATTGCCACTATCATAGGCAAGAGCAAGATTCGCACACGCCGTAGCATCACCACCTGAGCACGCTTGAGCGTAATACTTTACCGCCATATTTGCATCTGGCACGCCATTTGTCATTCCGTGCATATAGATAAGCCCGCTACCAAAGCAACCAGCAGCATTTCCAGCCTTGCAAGATTGGACAAAAAGCTCTAAGGCTTTGTTGTATTCGCCCATTTTTGCAAACGCCATCGCGGAATTTAGTGCTGCATTGGCATTTTTCATTTGTTCATTAAATTGCTCAACAGCGTCATTTTGTGCGGTTTGTTCGGGAGTTGGCTCAAGCTGCGGAAGTTGGGGTTGAGATTCCTGTGCTGTATTTTGTTCTGGGGTTGATTCTTGTTTGATAGTAGCATCTTGGGAGTCTATTGGTTCTTCGCTAAATGGTTCTTCACCAAAGGCTAAATGCGCGCCAATCATTAGCATTACAAGAAATACGACTTTTTTCATTGCTCTCTCCATAGATAATGTGAAAATTTTACCATTGGATAAGCAAAAAAAATGCCAAATTATCAAAACGCCTTTTGCAAGCTAAGAATCAAGATTGATACAAAACTTTGGTAGAGTAAATAAAAATTAAAAAATGCGCTTAAAGATAATTTTGGAAAAGATATTCATTTAGACTCCCCCCCCCCCCCGAAGTATATATACACTACCCCACTCTATAATCCAGCTCACAAAGACAAACGCATACATCATATAACGCACTACAAAATAATCCAAACTTGATGCCAAAACTACTGAACACAACAAGACACACACCATTCCTATAACCAACACAACAACATTAGCATATCCAAAAAAGTCAAGTTTATGGTGATTTCTCATAAATACAGCAATAAAAAGTGCCACACCACACAAAAGGGCAAATAAATCCAAGTAATCAAAAATATTCTCTCTATAATAATACGGTTGAAACGAGCAAGCAAAAAGTGCCATAACAACGATACAAAGGGATGGAGAAGTAAAAGAAAGAATCCCACCAACGATACTTTGGGAATTTGCCCGCAAACCAAAGAGAGTAAAAATAAGCGGCAAAAAAATAAAAAATATGTATACAAACACACTAAGTAAAATGCGCACTTTATAACCAAGCAAAATCTCCCACGCATCTCTTTGCTCAATGCTAGATTCTATGGATAATAACGCGTTTATATCTTGCTCCTGTGTATCCTGCGTGTAAAAAGCAATGCCGATAAAACCAACACAACAAACAAACATAAAAAGACTTAAAAAAATATTTGTTTTCTTCTTAATCGCACAAAAAATCACAAAAAATAACGACAATCCAGCCCCGCAAAGCAAAATAGTGGTTTTTATTACATCAAAAACATTGCCCTCACGCACAAAAATAAAAAAGATATAAGAAAAAGCCTCCGTGTAAGCTGAGCTCAAAATGCTTATCATAATCCAACAAAATAGCGCAAAAAAAATACTAGAGAGGACGGTGTGAGTGCGATTAGTATAAACTTTCATTTGTTTGCCTGCCTTGTTATGAAATTATACAGCCTTAATTTTTCTCAAAATATTCATCAATTCCATCAGCTATGCCTTGAGCGATGAGTTTTTGATAGTCTTTTCTTGTGAGTAACTTTCCCTCTGCGGCGTGTGAAACATAGCCAATTTCTATAAGGATTGATGGCATTAACGCACCTGCTAGCACCCAAAATGGACCATCACGCACGCCACCATCAATAGTATTTTTATGCTTTTTACGCACAGATTCTAGCATACCACCTTGAATGTCCACTGCCAGCTTGCTTGAGGCGATGAGACGATGAGTATTGATGATATTAAGCGTGATTTGCTTAGAAAAATAGTTAGTTATTTCAATGTCGCCAATATTTTCGGCTTCTACAACCTTAAGCGAACGCTCAGAGCGATTGTTAGAAAGGAAATAGGTTTCTATGCCACTTGGGGATTTTTTCCCTTTAGGGATAGAGTTTGCGTGTATAGAGACAAACAAATCCGCATTTTTATCATTGGCTAATTGCGTGCGCTTGATTAAATCAATAAAAATATCCTTATCGCGCGTCATAAATACATTATACCCGCGCTTTTTAAGCTCTGTGTTTAGGACTCTTGCCACTTCTAAAACAATAACTTTTTCACATACTTTCGCCACACCCATAGCACCGCAATCTTTGCCTCCGTGTCCGGGGTCTATGGCGATAACTTTCTTTTTCTTGCCGCTAGATACAGAGTTTGTTTGTGGTTTGGGCTCTGGTGTTTCTTTAGCTAATGATTCTTTTGGGGGAGATTCTTTGGTGTTTTTATCTGTTTGAGTGGATTGTGCTTGAATGGGATTGGAATCTTTGACACCAAACTTCACATAGAGATTCTCTTTTTCTTTGATGAGTGTGTAGCCTTTTGTTGGCTTAATAACAATACGCACGACTTGTGGCGTGTTTTGCGCGATGGTGGCAGTAGAATTATCC
>CAKVEH010000009.1 GCA_934728205.1 uncultured Helicobacteraceae bacterium | reverse complement strand
GCGGAGGACTTTTTTATCAAAACAACTTTCAACTTGATGGCTTTAATATGAATAATGATTTAGACCCAGCGAATGGCAGTAGCTACACCGAAACTACTGCTCTTCCCGGACGCTCTCAAGGGCTAAATATCGACACAAGCCTACTAGAATCTATCACCGTGCTAGATAGTAATGTGAGTGCAAGTTATGGTGGATTCACAGGCGGAGTAATCGAGGCAAACACACGCCGTCCTACCAAAAAATACGGAGGCAATATCAGTTACCAAATCTCACAGGGCAATGCCAAAAGAAATGCTTTTAGTCTCACAAATTACCATATATACGAGGCAAATGACAATAGCTACAACGAGTTTTTAAATTCCACTAGCGCAGGCAATCAACCCGAATTTATCAAGCACTCAATCCGCTCAAGTGTAGAATCTAAGTTTAATGACAAAAGTGGCATAATCGCTAGCTTTACCACAATGCAGAGCTTTATCCCGCTAAATGCTTATGCTTCCACGCAAATTGGCACTACGCTAGATTCTACACACAAAACCCAAAAACGCCAAAGCTATAATTTTTTCGCAAAAGGACATTATGACCCGCTAAGTAATTTGCGATTAGAGCTAAGCTATGCGTATGCACCACAATATAATGAATATTTTATTGTCAATACCAAAGATTCTGACTTTTTCTTGCAAAGTGGCGGACATCAAGGTGGATTAAAGGCGATTTGGGAAAATGCGCTAGGGATTTTCACGGCTCAAAGCTCCATAAACTATATGGAAAATTCTCGCTCTGGCTCAGCTCAACATATGCGCGGGTGGCGATACAGCGATGAGAAAAATTGGAATCCTATTGGCTATATGGCAGAGGGTGGCTATGGGAATGTCAATAGCACGCAACTTAGTGCAAGTCTTAAATTCAATCAAGTCTTTAACCCCGTAGAGGTTTTTGGCTTCTTAGAAAATATCTTTAGTGCAGGACTAGAATCTGGATATGTAAATGCTTATTATGAACGATTGGGGGATACTATTTTTAGTGGGTATGCCTTTACTCGTAAGCTCAATGCTGGTGAAACCTGTGTAGAAACTTTTTGGTGCTCAAATGCAGTAGTGGATATAACTAAAATACCAACTGCTCAACAAAACCAATGGACTAATAATAACGGGCAGTATATGTATCGTGCTACACTTTATAAAGCAGGAAAAATCAACTTAAATAATACAACACTTGCGCTCTTTGCCGAAGATGATATAAAATTTGATTTAAGCAGAGGAGGAAAAATCAATACGCGTTTTGGATTGAGATTAGACTATGATACTTATATGAATAAAGCAGCTTTTGCGCCGAGATTCTCATTTAACTACATTACTCCCGCGCCTAAATCTTGGCAAACGCAAATCACATTTGGCGCAAACCGCTACTATGGGCGAAATCTTTTTGCCTACGCGCTTATGGACGGTCGCTCTAGTTTGCAATACACTATAAACAATAGAGCCTACAATCAAAGCTGGTATGAAGCCACAGCTACACAAAACAAAAATGACACGAACTTTAGGGAACTAAAAGTCCCTTATAGCGATGAGCTAATGATTGGGGTGCTACAAAATATTAAAGCCTTTAGCCTTAATCTCAAATATATCTATCGGCAAGGAAAAGATGAAATCCGCCGTAGCTGTAAAAATCCTCAAACGGGCGAGATAAGTGCGCTTAATTGCTCAAGTAATATCAATGTGGGGACGATAAATACAAGTATTTTGCGCTACATTTATACAAATGATGGTGCTAGCATTAGCGATGTGGTAAGCCTATCCCTACAAAACAATAGCCCCATAGATACTTTTGGAATAAAGCATTTTTATCTTTTTGCTGCGGATTGGACGGGTGTGAAGCGTAATTATGCTGATTATAGCGATATTTTAAGCGGGGCAGAATATGCAAATGACTTCATAAGCTATGATGGAGTGCTAATGCGCTATGCTGATAAACCAGCGACTAACTTCGCCCGACCTTATACACTGCGACTTAACACCACGCATAGCTTTAGTATTGCTCGCACAAAGTGGCTACTTAATAACTTCTTTCGCTATCGTAGTTCGTATAATGTAATGGCAAGCGTTACAAGAGAGGCGGATAAAGATAGCTTTATAATCAATGGGACAATGACAAAGGTAGATACTTTTAAGAAATTTCGCGTGCCCGGAGCATTTACTTGGGATATGCGAGTAGGGTTTGAAGTGAATGTGTGGAAAGATAATATTTTATATGTAAATGTGGATATTTATAATGTGCTAGATTCTAAAAATCTCGCCATTGCTTCGGCGTCTTATAGCGCGAGTGCGGGGACTACGGCAGTGCCTGTATATGAAGTGGGCAGGCAATTTTGGCTTCAAGTGGGGTGTAAGTTTTAGATTCTCTCTTGGTGATTTAGGAGGCTATGCGCAAGGAAGTGCGGATTTTCTCATAGGCTTGCTGAATGCTTCTAAATCGCTCATTATAGCTCTCAATCACCTGAGAATCTTGCCCAAATACCTTATCGGGGTGGTATTCTCGCGCAAGTTTTAAATACCGCTTTTTCACTACCTTGAAGTCATCTTGATAATGAGATTCTAAAAGCATATAACTTTGGCGCAACTCTATCTCATCTTGAGTGAGGAAACTCTCAGTATGACTTGGATTTTTAAAGCTCTCATAATCAAAGTCCAAAATTACATTATGCACGACTTTAAAACTCACAATGTTAATAATCAAATCCCAAAAATAAGACTTCGTGCTATCTAGATAAATCTCATCGCCATCACTCCCCATATAGTAATCACAAAAGAGTTGAGCGATATAACGGCGAGCAGTGGCATTTTTATGACTCATTTTAAGCACTACACGATTGGTGTTTAAGATTCTAAGAGAAATTTTCACGCGCTGGACAATGGGATTTTTCCCAACGATTTTAATACGAATGGGGAGGTAGGTAAATTTTAGCAAATATTCAAGCTCTTGCTTTTTATTTAAGCTTGTTTTAGACATATCATCTTGCACGCAAATATGATACGCCCAATTTACCAAATAATCTTTTTTAAATCGCTCGCCGTCATCGAGGATTAACACCGTGCTTGATAATCGATAACTTTTGGAAAAATATTTTTTGGCATAGTCCAATGCCTTATCCAAAAATGCGTTACTTTCTTCTACGGTGATTTGAATATACTTTTGACTAAGAGATATTTTCACTTGCCATCCTATACAAACATAAAAATTCTAAGCCAAAATCGACTATACAATAAAAAGGTTAAGTATAATGTTATTTTGTTGTGCTAAACTCGCTTAATCTTGCGTAAAATAAAAGGGATACATATATGGAAGAGTTGATTTTTGCTCTCATAGGCTTTGTAAGTGGCATTGCGGCGGGATTCTTTGGTATGGGTGGTGGGACTATCATCGTGCCTTGCTTGCTTTATATGGGCTATGGGATAGAATACGCCATTGGAATCTCCATTATGCAAATGGTGTTTTCATCTACTTTTGGAAGTATTATAAATTTTTGGCGCAAAAATCTTGATATAAAAATAGGCGTGTATGTTGGCATTGGTGGGCTTTTTGGTGCATCATTTAGCGGACTTATTGTTTCTAGCTTGCCCTCACAAGTCTTGCTTTTATTATTTATCCTCCTCACGCTTGTGGGACTAAAAAAATATATCTTTAACACCAAGACTACTGCCAATCCCAATCCACCCATCACAAATCCCCTCCACCAAAAGTTTGTTTTAATCGGTGTTGGCGCACTTACAGGAGTTTTTGCTATTTCACTTGGCATTGGCGGTGGGCTTATGATTGCCCCGATGCTTGCGTATTTTTTGGGATTAGATTCTAAAAAGGTTGTGCCTATCGCGCTATTTTTTGTGATTTTTTCTTCATTTTCTGGGAGTATTTCGCTTTACTCGCATAATTTGGTCGATTTACACAAAGGGCTTATTATTGGGCTTAGCGCAATGCTTGGGGTAGCCATTGGTATCAAAGCCATAGAAAATACCAGCCTTAAAAATCACCGCTATGCACTTATCATCGTATATGTGCTATCACTTTTGGTAAGCGTGTATAAACTTGTAGAGCCTTATTTGAAAGGATTGGAGTAGCTGTGGCATTTTTGAAACATTGCGCTAATGCCCTATTTTAAGCAATTATAAAACTTAAAAAGTAAAGATAAAAAAAATTTAACCAAAATTTTGCTGTAAATGTAATCAAATTCTAAGAAATTACGATTACAATATTAAGAAATTTATGTAAATTACTCAAGGATAAAAAATGAACGAAGAATCACAGGTAGTTCTTGTTGGCGGCGGAATTATGAGTCTTACACTAGCGACTTTGTTAAAAGAGATTAAACCAGATTTGCACATTAACATTTATGAACAGCTTGATGATGTCGCATTAGAATCTAGTGATGCGTGGAGCAATGCTGGCACAGGACACCAAGCTCTTTGTGAATTGAATTACACCCCTCAGGGCAAAGATGGAAGTGTGGATATTAAAAAAGCACTTACCATTAACCAAGAATTTGAATTAAGCAAAGAATTTTGGGCATATTGTGTGAAACATAAGATTTTACAAAATGCTTCGAGCTTTATCCACCCTGTGCCACATATGAGCTTTGTAACTGATAATAATGTTGCATTTTTAAAAGCGCGGTATGAAGCATTACACAAGATTCCGTTTTTTCATAATATGCGCTATACACAAGATAAAGACCAAATCTCACAATGGACACCACTTCTCACAGATGGGCGAGAAAGCAACCAGCCAATAGCTGCAACCTTTATGAATGGCGGAAGTGATGTGGATTTTGGTGCGATTGTGCGACAAATGACACAAAGCTTGGTGCAAAAAGATGGAGTAAATGTATTTTATCATCACAAAGTTATTGGCATTAAAAAAGAGGGAAGTGAGTGGCACTTAAAAATAAAAGATGACACTCGTGGGCAGGTAAAAAATGTCCGCACAAGATTTGTATTTTTAGGAGCTGGTGGGGCAACTATACAGCTCCTACAAAAATCTGGTGTGCAAGAAAGTAAGGGATATTCTGGACTTGCTGTAAATGGATTATGGCTGGTGTGTAAGAACAAAGATATTATCCAAAAACATCACGCAAAAGTCTATGGCAAAGCATCTGTCGGTGCACCTCCTATGTCTGTGCCACACTTAGATACGAGATTTATGAATGGCAATAAAGAGCTTATGTTTGGTCCTTATGCTGGTTTTAATACGCGCTTTTTAAAAAATGGAAGCCTGCTTGACTTCCCATCTGTTATGCAAAGTGATAACTTTATCCCTATGATGCAAGCGGGGATTGATAATATCCCACTCACCATTTACTTGCTAAAAGAGGTTATGCTAGGGAAAAGGGGTCGCATTCAAAGACTTCAAGGCTATATGCCAAGTGCTAACTCTGCTGATTGGGAGATTCAAATGGCTGGCGTGCGTGTGCAAATCATCAAAAAAGATGCTAATAATCGTGGATTCTTGCAGTTTGGCACAGAAGTCATCGTCTCGCAAGATGGCTCACTAGCTGCCTTGCTTGGAGCTTCACCTGGGGCTTCTACTTCGGTCAATATTTTACTTGAAGTGCTAGAGAAATGCTTTAAAGATGAAGTGGCTGGTGGGAGAGAGAAGTTAAAAGAAATGATTCCATCATATCAAAATACTTTAGACCAAAACATTTTAAACTTCAATGAAATTCGCTCAAAGACTGCGGAGTTGCTTGGATTGCCGTTTGAAAGCATTTAGATTCTAAGTGTTGGTGCAAATGGCATTGAAGCAATGCCAAAATTTAAGGCTTTTATGCCTCTTATCGCCTCTTTCCAGCCATTTTGGCTTCGTATTCTCTTTTTATCTTTTCTTCTTGTTCGCGTGCGCTTTGTTTGGCGCGCTTTTTCTCTTCTAATCGCTCTTTTTCAAGCATTACCTTACGCTCACGCGTATCGCGGATTTTTTGCATATATTGCTCCCTGCGTTTTGGGTCTTGATAGCGAATGGGCTTCATAAACATCACACAAAGCACAATGATAAACAGCACCAAAGCCATCGCTGAATCATTATCGCCAAAGTGAAACCACAGCGCACCAATAAGCGCGGCGGTAAAAAACTGCAAAAATAATTTCATCTCTTTACCCTATTAATTCTTCAAACGCAACCTTATGGAATCTTTTTTCTAGTGGTTTATCAAGTGCCAGCAAACACAATTCCGCAAGGCTAAAAACAGGGATTTTTGGGCAATCACGCGGTGGCGAAAAGCTCCCCTGCAATCTATCAAAAACAAAAAATTGCGAGATACTTAACGCACTAAAAAAATCAATCCCCAAATCAACGAGTGTAAAAAATTGCCTATGCAAACTTTGCTTGGCTAAAGTTGCATTGCTCTCAAGCAAGTGGCAAAAATATGAATCAGAGCTTGGCACAATGGTTAGCTCAAGTGCGCGAAAAATAGTAGCTAAATCTAGTGGCACAAAGCCATAAGTGCGTAGAAGCGTGGATTTATACTGCTTAAAACTTTTAGCAAAGATACAATGCCCATCTGCGCTCTTTTTAGCAATAAGCCAATCAAGCGTAACAAAACTAGGTTTATTAGGGTCAAAGCTAAGATTATGGGAGCGCAAAAAATCAATAAGTAGTGCTTGGGTGTCAGGCTGTAAAAATGCCTCCAAAGTAAGCAATGCCTGTGTGCAGACATCTTCCTCAACAAAAAGAAGCACGCAATCTTGACTTTGGGCAATGGCAAAGTTATACGCCATATTTTTAAGCGCATTTATAGAATCTTTAATGCTGGCAAAATATCCACTATAAGGCTTAAGTGGGATTTTTGGTGCGACATTTTGCACACCAAAAGATTCTAAAAGCTCCTTGCTTGGGGCAATAAATCTTGCTATATCGTCTTTTTTAACTCCACTACACACAATCTCATCATACACATCAAAAAGCATTATTCCCTGTGATTGATATGGGAAATTCAGTGTTTTAGAATCTAACATTTCTCCTCCTTAATTCGCACTAGAACACTCTTTAGCAAAATGTTCTTTAATGATAGTAAAAAATGGCTTGCTATTGTGCCAACCAAAAGGATACATTGCCCTATCAAGGCTGACAAAATTCAAAATCCCACTGCGAGCGTTACAAATAAAATCCAAAAGCTCTTTTTTGTGTGTGGGATAAAGCTCAATCAAATGCGCGACATAGAGGAAAAATCCATCGCCCAAATACTCATCAATAAAATCCTCACATTCACAAAGCGCGGAGAGAAAATTATATTTTAAAAAACCTCTTAATTCACTTTTATGCTCCTTTGTGATAAATGGCATTTGGGCAAAAAACTCTGCATATCTTTCATCATACACGCTAAAATCAAGCACAAAATCCTTGAGCGCGAATTTCTCACAAAGCGGACTAAGAATCCACGCATTCCCAAACTCGCCCACTAACTCACTAATAGACAAATCCTCTAATACGCTCACGCCATTGATGCGCAAACACACTTCATCTAAACCCAAATCGCGTAAATTGCGCGTCAAAAACTCGCACAGCTCGCTAAGCGTGCTGGATTGCTTGTAGGGAAAATCTATCTTTTCATAATAAGGGAGATAATCCCTGCCCTGATGGAATCTAAACACTTTAAGTGCTATGGTATTTGGTGGAATATGTGGAATAGAACTACTCATTTTTATCTCCTTTTTTTTTGCTAAAAAGATAAGAGTTTTCAGGATTGCTTGAGAGCATTTGCATAGAGAAATCCAAATCTCTAAAATCTTCTTGTATGCTATCAAAATCACTATAAAGTTGCGCATTTGCGACATTGACAAAAAGTGAAATTTCTTTTAAAAGTTGCTCATCTTGGAGGAGAATCTGCACGATTCCCTCATATTCAATACTTACCAAACTCCCAAAGTTTTGCTCACCAAAGCCAGCTTCAAAACTTATCCCGCTCACTCCAAAATCAATACTCTCAAATGTATAGCCAGCCAAAATAAACAAAGTTAAATCATTTAGCCCTTTGGCTATATCCTCTGGCAATGGAGGATTAAAATCTGTCTTGCTAATATCACATAAGATAGAAAATGAGATTTTTTGCTCCACCAATAGGATTAAAAACTCCTTTGCGTGCTTTGTCAATAAATGTCGTAGTTTTGCGTTTTTTATAATCATAAAAGTTCCTCAAACTCACTAAACATTTTTTTAACTTCATTCATACCAATGTCCCAAAACGCACAATCATCAATATCAAAGCCAAATTCCTTAATGAGTTCTTTTGGGCTTAAACTTCCACCACGAGATAAAAAGCCAATATATGTTTGGATAAATTTTTCCCTTTTAGCCTTATTGTCCTGTGTCATTTTATATAGTCCAAAGAGTGCGAGCACAAGCAACTGTCCATAGCTATACGCATAGCAATAAAATGGCGAGTGAATAAAATGTGGTATATAGCACCACCAACCTGCGTAATTTTTAGTAAGTTGCAAGGAATCACCAAACATTTTAGCGTTTTGCTCCTCCCAAATTGTATCAAAATCTTGCGCGCTTAACTCACCATCCTTAGCGTGGATGGCGCGTTCAAAATTTGTCATCACAATCTGGCGAAACAGCGTAGAAAAAATATCCTCTAATTTGCCTGCATAGAGCTCTAAAAGCTCCTTTTTGTTAAGCTTTTGCTTCATTGAATCAAAAAGTAACATTTCAGCAAACACTGATGCTGTCTCTGCGGTAGTGAGTGGCGTGTCAGCATTAAGATAACCCACTTGTTTGCTTAGCTCTTGGTGTATCATATGCCCAAATTCGTGCGCTATGGTAAAAGTATCCCTGCGATTGCCCGTCCAATTTAATAGCACATAGGGATGTGCGCGTGGGATAGCACTATGGCTAAACGCTCCGCCTCGTTTATTTGGCGTTGGGTGAGAATCTACCCAGCCCTCTTTAATCGCCTTATAAGCGATTGAAGCAAATGTGGGAGAAAAATTGCTAAAAGATTCTAACACTTCACCAAGCGCGCTTTGATAGTTAAGTGTAGCTTTTTGTTTTGGATACTTAAACTCTAAAGGAGCGTATCTATCATAATCCTTAAGTGTTTTTATATTCATTAGTTTTGCTTTGATTGTATAATACTTATGCACGACTTTATAATTTGCATTCACACAATCCACAAGCGCATCGACACTTTTTTGCGTAATGCAATTTGCGATATGCCTAAAGCTCTCTGGTTTTTCATACCCGCGTAATTCCTTTGTGATAGCGACATCTTTTCGCACAATGTTTAAAATATAGCTTAATAAATGGCGAGATTTTTTTAACCCCGCGCTAAAAGATTTCTGCGCCTGTTTGCGTGTGATTCTATCGGGGTTATGCAGAAGTGCTAATATTTGCTCCTCGTTGAGTTTTTTACCCCTACATTTAAAGCGTGCTTGAGCCAAATGCTCATCAAAGAGCCGAGAAAAAGCATTTGCGCTAATAGGAGAAGTTTTTAAAAGCACTTGTTCTTCTTTGAGGCTAAGGGTGTATTTCGCCTGCTCGCTGATTTTTTGCACATAAAAGGCGTATCTTGGCGCATAATTTGCGATTTGCTCTATGATCGTGCTATCGAGCTTAGCGAGCTCCAACTCAAAGAATAGCAATTCATTTTGTGCCTTATTTACGCGTTGCTCAAAGTCCGCATAAAGCGCACCATTATTGGTATCTTTGGCAAAAAGCAAAAACGCATAAGTCATCACTCCGCCAAGATTCTCACAAAGTTGCTCATATTGGGTTAAAACACGCTCAAAATCCTTTGGAGCAATGCTACTTAGCTTACTTTGGTAGTGTTTGTTGAAGTTCTTTGCTGCTTGTAGTGTATCCTCGCAAGCGGATTTTGCATTTTGGCTTGAGGTAAAAAGCGCATTGAGATTCCACTCGTTTTGTTTTGGTAAATGTGTATTTTTTAGCGGTTTTGGTGAGATTGTTGCATTCATTGTTTTTCCTTAGAATTTTTTACATAATTTTAGTCTTGTTTTAGTAATTCTAATGCTTTTAAGAAGCTAATTTCTTCCATTTGCATTCCACTTGTCATATTTTTAAGTGTGATAGTCTTTGTGGCAAACTCACTCTCTCCGACCACCAACACAAACTCGTGCCCAAGTGCATTAGCATAGCTAAATGGCTTTTTTAATCGCGTAATATCTGGATATACTTCGACAGAGATTTTAGAGCGGCGCAACGACTCTGCTAATGCGTGCGTGTAAGCAAGATACGCATTATCCATACATACGAGCAGCGCGCGTGCCGAAGTGGAATTATTTTTCATCATTTCAAGCTCTTTCATCGCGCTTAACAATCTATCAATACCGATAGACGCGCCTACTCCACTCATCTTTTGCTTAGAAAAAGTCTTAGTTAAGTCATCATACCGCCCTCCAGAGCACACACTCCCCACACTTGGCAAGCGCGTCAAAACGCTCTCATACACAATTCCTGTGTAATATCCAAGCCCACGTGCAATAGAAAAATTCACACGATAGCAATCTTTATCCATTTGCAACAAACTAAGAATCTCATACAGCTGCTCAATATCCTCAATCCCGCTTTTTAACTCATCATTCCATTCTTTTAAAAATGCGATACTTTTGAAAAATTCTCCACTCTCGCCGTTTTGCTTAATAGAAGTGTAGTGTAAAATATCCTTTGCTGTTTTTTGGCTTATCTTAACTTCAGATTCCAACTCGGCGACTACACCCTCTTTGCCAATTTTGTCAAGTTTATCAATCACGCGCAGTGTAGCGTTTATATCTTTAGATTCTGTAATGCCAAAATGTTTGCAAATGCCATTTAAAATTTTTCTATGATTTATCCAAATACTAAACTCATCAATCCCAATCGCACGCAGCGAAGCACAAATCACTTGCACAATCTCAGCATCACACGAAAGAGATTGACTCCCAATAAAATCAAAATCACATTGTGTAAATTCCCTATATCTACCCTTTTGTGCCCTCTCACCGCGAAACACATTGCCAATGGCATACCGCTTAAATGGAAGTTGCAACTCGTTTTGATATTGAGAAATAAAACGCGCTAAGGGAACGGTCAAATCAAAGCGCAATGCCACATCGCGCCCACCTTTATCATTAAAACGATAAAGTTCTTTTTGAATCTCCTCGCTGCCTTGCTTCACCAAAATGTCTGCATACTCAATATGCGGTGTCTCAATAGGCACAAAACCAAATTTCAAAAACACTTCGCTTACCTTTCCTAAAAGCATATTTTTTGTCATTGATTCTTTTGGCAATCTATCTTTAAAGCCGCTTAAGACACGCGGAGTAACCAGCATATCAACTCCTAAAATTTTTTCTTAGCATTATAACAAACTTAGCGCGCATTTTGGCGTTAAAATTTCTCATACAAGCCATTTTGTCGCAATGCCTCATAAAGCACTGCTCCCACACAGGTAGCCAAATTGATACTTCGCGCAATTTTGCTCATAGGAAGTTTGTAAGTTGCATTGATATTTTGGGCTAAAATACACTCATCAATCCCTGCATCCTCACGCCCAAAGTATAAATAACACTCCTTGCCAAAACTCGCTTCATAATGGAGTTTTTGTGCCTTTGTGCTAAAGAAAAAGTGCTTTTGGGCTTGCTCTTTGGTATTTGTAATGGGATGAGATTCCCAAAAATTCTCCAAATTCTCCCATTCTTGCACACTTAAGTGCTGCCAATAATCTAATCCTGCGCGTTTTAGTTCTTTTTGAGAGGTTGAGAATCCAAGTGGCTTTATCAAATGCAAAGTTGCATTGACAGCCACGCATAAACGCCCTATATTGCCTGTATTTTGTGGAATCTGTGGCTCAACTAGCACAATATGAATCATCCTATCACCCCCATCATACTTAATCCATTTACAACGCCATACACACCAAATCCCATCATCGCTCCCGCAGCCAAATAAGCAAACACCGCCTTATTAGCGTGAAAAAATCGCATAAACACACTTGAAAAAAAAGCGAAAGGATACATCACAACTATTGTAGCAAGCCCAAAAGCACCCATTACTAACGCTCCATTAAGTGCCCCCCCACTCGCCAAAGCAGTGAGTAAAAAATAATACACAATGCCACAGGGCAAGATTCCATTCAACGCTCCAAGCCAAAAAAACGACACACTTAAACGCGAATGCAAAAGCGCGGTAAAAATGGGGGCAATGGTGCGAAACACAAGAGAATCTTTGCTAATATTTGGCTCAAATACTCGTATAATATGGGGCAAAAACGCCAAGCAAAAGCCAAAAACTATAAGCAAAATATTCACGCCTAACAAAATAGGAATCTTCAAGTCCAATACTGCATTAAAAATGATACCAATCCCCCCAGCAACAGCACCTAAAAGCATATACACGCTCACTCTCCCAACCACATACAGCAAGTGTGCAAATACCACTTTTTTATGGGAAGATTCTTGGATAAGTCTTGTGTTTGCAAGCGAAATCACAATCCCACCGCACATTCCAACGCAATGACCAAAAGAGGCTAAGAGTGCTATGCTAAATACACTGCTTAACTCAATATACCCCATATCTTTCCTTTCAAATTTGCAATGAATGTGCAAAATTTTAACACTTTTTAATAGATTTTTTGTTACAATGCCACGCTTATCCCAATAAAGATATTTAATCATTTAAGGAATCACGATGAAAAAAGATATTCACCCACAATATGTGCCCTGCAAGGTTACTTGTGTAACAAGTGGTAAGGAAATTGAAGTGCTTAGCACAAAGCCAGAATTAAGGATTGATATTTCAAGTTTTTGCCACCCGTTTTATACAGGGAGTGATAAAATCGCTGATGCGACAGGGCGCGTAGAGAAGTTTCGCCAAAAATACAACCTTAAATAGCTCGCATTTATACACTCTAACTTGCTATAAATGCTTATTTTACTCCCCACCCCTATCGGTAATCTCTTTGATATAAGCCTGCGGGGCTTGGAGATACTCTTAAACGCGCAAATTGTGCTTTGTGAGGACACAAGAGTAGCAAAAAAGCTCTACACGCTCTTAGAGTCAAAAAACTTATTTGCTAAAATTACTTCCGCGCCACCCACAAATATCTTAGAAAATAAAAAATTTCTCCCATTTCACTCGCACAACCAACAAGATTTCATCGCCACACTTAGTCCCGCATTTTTTGATAGCAATGTCATTTATATAAGCGATGCAGGAATGCCTTGTATTTGCGACCCAGGAGCAAAGCTGGTAGAGTTTTGCATACAAAATGCCATTCCTTATGAAGTATTGCCCGGCTCAAGTGCGCTTAATGTGTGCTTTGCAAGCAGTGGAATAGAATCTAATGCGTTTTATTTTGGAGGGTTTTTGCCACACAAACAATCACAAAGACAAGAAATTTTCTACCAGTTGGCGCATTATAATGTGCCTTGCATCTTTTATGAAAGCCCACATAGACTTATCCAAAGCCTACAAGATATTGAAAAGTGCCTGCCAAAAGCATATTTGTGTGTGTGTAAAGAGATAAGCAAAATGTATGAGGAGCGATTTTTTGGGGTTGCGCGAGAGATTTTAACACAACTAGATTCTAAAAAAATCTGTGGGGAGTGGGTTTTTTGTATTTATAATGCAAAAAGCGATGCTCAGCATTTGACTTTCTCAAACGCTGGGAATCTCAGTGCAAATGATATTTTAAAGCTTGACATTGCCCCAAAAATTAAGGCAAAACTTCTCTCAAAACTCACTAATAAGCCCATTAAACAATGCTATGAAGATCTCATAAATACTACGCCTAAAGCAAAGGAAGATTCTCAACTCACACACAAGGCAACACAATGATAATATTTGGCAAACAACCCGTGCTCTATGCAATCACGCACCACAAAGACAAAATCCAAGAAATCTATGTCGCCAAACAATTACCAAAAGAGGCATTTAACACACTAAAGAGCGCAAACAAACCCATCATAGTCCTTGATAACAAAAAAGCTCAAGCCCTCGCACACGGGCGTAATCATCAAGGAATCTTTGCTAAAATCACCCCGCTTCATCCTACACCACTTAATATGATGAAAAGTTTTGAGAATCTCTTAATGCTTGTTGGGTTAAGCGATGTGGGCAATATTGGCTCGATTGTGAGAAGCGCGTATTGTTTAGGTGCTTGTGGCGTTATCTTAGCGCAGAACAACCTCCATCAAAATGCCATTGAGGGTATCGTGCGCTCTAGCAGTGGGGCACTACTAGATATGCCTTTTTGCATTGTCCCTAATGTGTTTGATTGTCTCAATGAACTTAAAATGGCAAACTTTACACTTCTTGGAGCGGATATGGCTGGAGAAAGTGTGGTAAAAATTCGCCAAAGTTTAACTCAAGTGTGCAAAAAGAACACACAAAAATTACCAAAAATAGATACAATAGGCATTTTACAAAGCACACCATTACAAACAGCACAAGATGAGCGATTGCAAAAGTGGGTTTTATGCGTGGGTAGCGAGGGAGAGGGACTCTCAGAGAAATTTTTGCAAAGAATGGACTTGCGTGTATGCGTTCGCATTAAGCGGGACTTTGATTCGCTTAATGTCGCACACGCAACAATAATCTTGCTAGATAGACTACTTAATTAAAGGACGAACAATGGCGCAAAAAACATTAAATGAGGTTTTAGAGGAGTTAAAACAAATCGGGGTAAAAGACATTAATAAGACTACAAGACTCACTATAAATCGTATTGAAGATATTTTAAACAAGCGGTTTGAAAAGATTGATAGAGTGCGAGCGCAAGGCTTTATTCACATTTTAGAGCGTGAGTATAGTGTCGATTTAACTGAATGGCTAAGACTTTATGGGAAGTTTCACAATCAAGAACCTTTGGATACCCAAGATGCTCCACAAACCGAACAACAAGTCCAAAAAGCAAAGCAAGCTGAAGTGATTGATGAGATTGATATAAAAAAGAAAGCTGCTAAAGCACAGAAAGATAAGCCCATACAAAAGGTTAAAACAAGTATCGAATCGCTTAAACTCCCCAAATTAGAATCTTATAATGCGCCTGATGAAGAAGATTCCCAAAAAGGTGGGAACTTCGCTTTTTTCATCATTCTTATAGTCATCATTATTGGCATTGTGGGTGTATTAGGATATAAAATGTTTTTCCAAGAGGGTTCAAACACGCCATCATATACTTTCACAAACACTCCCTCACAAGAATCACAATCTAGCGAGCAACCACAAGAGCAAAACCCACAAGATTCCCAACAAACACAAGATGCTACAAATGAGGCAAACCAACCGCAAGAAGGGCAAGAATCCGACCAAGCAGATGAGCAAGCAACCCCAAATCTTAGCCTTAATGACAGACTAAGCGACTCAAACAACGAAGAAACACAAACAAACCACAATGAATCCAATACATTGGAGCAAGAATCTCAATCCGAGCAAAATACCCAAAATGCCCAAAATGAGCTCTCTCAAAATCAGCCACTAGATAATACTCCTATTCCAGCAAATGTCGCAAGAGTTCTGCCAAGTGTCGAGCTTTGGGTTGGCGTGGTAAATTTAGAAACAAGGGCTTCAAGCCAAATGACACTTCGCAATGCGCACGATTTCACACTTGATAAGCCTATGGTGTTTGTCTTTGGGCATAATGACTTCACTTTGACATTTAAAGGACAAAGGATTACTTATAAGGCACGACAATTTGTGCGCTTATATTTTGATGGAAACGAAATCAAAGAAATCAACTATACCACTTATAGACAGCTTAACCCTGTGGATAGATGGTAGAATCCTAATCGCTAGATTCTATGGAATTTTATAACTTTGGAGTGTTTGATAAGAAATGAAAAAAGTTGTGTTTGTGTTGTGTGTGTTGTCAAATGTGTGCTTTGCCGATGTCTTAAGCGACAAGGTAAGAGGGCTTATGGGCGAGCGTGAATATTCGGCTAATAGTAATTTTATCAATAAGATTTTTGCCGATAAAAATTCCTTTTATACCAATGGTAGCCTCAACATTGCCAAAATTGTCCAATCGCTTAAAAATAATGGGTTGCTTCATTTGAAATTTTCTGCTCCAGCTGAGGTTAATCTCACATTTTCTGCGCGCACAAGTCCTATCTTGCTTAGTCGCACTACTAATGATATTTTAACCACAATGGGCTATACTTACTTTAATGTCCAAAAGGCTCAATATAATAACGGCTTGGCTTCTATTACCTTTACCTTTAGCACCGAGCACGCCCCAGACCCATTAGTCATCGTATCAGCAGCACAGAGACGCGGGCTTAACTGCATTGACATTAAGCGCGTGAGTTTGCAAAAATGGGAGTATCTCCTCGAGCTTGAATCGCTACAGATTCCAAACTCCACCACACTCACCCCAGCTCAAAGCACGCCATTGCGTGATGTCAGCGGACAATATTGGATAAATATCCAAACGCAAGGCACGCTTCAAATCTCCAATTCACAAAAGTGGTATCCACGAATAGTGCTTTATGATAGAAATTTAGTCATTGTTGATACAATTTTAGAATCCAAAAG
>CAKVEH010000008.1 GCA_934728205.1 uncultured Helicobacteraceae bacterium | reverse complement strand
ATCCTAGCGCGTATTCAATATTAAAGCCTGATTGTGTGGGAAGTATGCCCTCTAACTCTAAGCCGACTTGGTTTAGCATTCTATCATACCCCTTTGTATCCTTTTTATTAGTGGTTTGATACAAATCAGCAGTGTAAGCTATACTAAGAAATAACGGAGTATTTTGTGAGATGAGATTAAAGCCAAACTTTGGGCGAATCTCTAAAGCGATTGCTGTGCGATTATCTGGGGCAAAGGTATATGTGGTATTTTTGCTTTCCACTCTTCCTCCACCTAAATTCGCTTCAATCCCAACTAAAAACCTTCTTTCATTACCACCAAAGGTAATTGCACCATCAATGGCCAAATACCCACCATAACTTTGCGAATCAAGCTCTTTTGTTGGCATATAAAAGCCACCTAAACCTACTCGCGTGCTTTCTTTACAAGTTTCACTATCACAAATGGGACCCTTAGTGCTAGCTCCTATCATCGCTGCATACACTCCCGCGCTAAGAGCCCAAGCATTACCCATCAATGCACACATAATACATACAATTTTAAAAAAACTTTTGTTTGACATTAAAAACTCCTTATTGTGTAGTTGGTTTGCAAGTAGCCTTTATGGCTACCTGCAAAAGGGAATCTTACCACCAGCCGTTG
Organism: uncultured Helicobacteraceae bacterium; assembly: GCA_934728205.1. Classification (GTDB taxonomy): domain Bacteria; phylum Campylobacterota; class Campylobacteria; order Campylobacterales; family Helicobacteraceae; genus Helicobacter_F. Next base: position 18,836 of record CAKVEH010000008.1, on the reverse strand, counting down.
TGCTGACCGATTTTATCGATACCCAAAACAATAAGACCACCGATGATGGTTGGTCCCCACTCACCTTGAGTTTCTTTTAACTCTTTTTCGCTAAGCACAGCGACATTTAAATCACTCACATTAGCATTCGCACCAAAGAGAAACTCCAACTCTTGCTTTTGCAAGCTAGGTGTTTGAGTATCGACCACTTCACTAGCTACAAGCCCATTAGCTCCTAGCACAGCCACGAGTCCTAAAGATAGTAATATGTTTTTCATACTACACTCCTTTACAAAAAATTTAGCTTTGCTTTTTACACAAAGCAATGAGAATTTTAATCAAAAAAGTAAATAAATAATATGATATAGTGAAAAAATCGATTAAAATCCCTATATATCTTAATTTAATGATATTTTTAAAGTTAAGAACAATTTTTATAAAATATAATAATTAAGGGTAAAATATTTTACAATATATTTTTCACAATATTTTTTGCGTTGTTTATGGCGTCTTTTATTTTGGATTCTATCGCGTGAGAATCCACTCCCTCCATTTTCACGCCCGCTTGGGCGAAGTTTTCACCGCCCCCGCCATTTCCGCCCAAACTCTGCGCCACACTCTTTACCCATTCGCCCGCTTTGAGTTTCGCGCCCTTTACGCCCGCGACTATGTGGATTTTCCCCTCATCGAAGCCAAAAAGCATTATCGCTACGCCATTTGCGCCGTGCTGATTTTTGGCGTTATCCACCGCTTCTTTGAGCTCGCCTATACTCGCGCCCTTTACGCTTTGCACGATGAGTGTTACGCCATTTACTTGCGTAGCTTGCAAGTTTTTGGGGCTTAGATTCCCATTTGCACCGCCCTTTGAAGTCCCGCCCTTTTTTGCCATTTTCGCGCTTTGCTTGAGCTTGACGATGGCTTCTATTATGGCATTGCTTTTTAGCTCTAACCTTGCTTGTTTGCCTTCATTTAGCGCGTTTTTGGCGTATTCATAGCCCGCACGCCCGCATACCGCTTCGATTCTACGCACTCCGCTTGAGACGCCACTCTCTTTTGTGATATAAAAACTGCCGATTTGTGCGGTGTTTTGCGTGTGGATTCCCCCGCATAGCTCGATAGACTCCCCAAATGTGATGACGCGCACTTCCTCGCCATACTTCTCGCCAAAGAGCGCGCACGCGCCCTTTGCTTTTGCCTGCGCGATTGGCATTATCTCGCACTTTTGGGAATCCCCCTGCCAAATCCGCGCATTGACAAAATCTTGGATTTGCTCGATTTGTTCGCTACTAATGGCGTTTGGGTGAGAGAAGTCAAAGCGCAAGCGCGTAGATTCCACAAGACTTCCTGCTTGGGCGATATGAGAGCCCAAAATCTCTCTTAACGCAAGGTGGAGCAAATGTGTCGCGCTGTGGTGCTTGGCGATTTCTGCACGCGCATTAGAATCCACATTAGCACAAATTGCCTCGCCCACTTTGAGTTCGTTTTTGACTTGCACTTGGCTAAGATTTAATCCAAAGAACTTCTTTGTGTCGATTACTTCCGCGAGAATCTCACCACGCCCACCACTTTCTTTAGAATCCAAAATTCTAGTATGTGCGGTGGTGCTTGTGGAGTTTTTGGCAGTTTGACACGAGGTTAGCGCACTTGTCGTGCGTGCCTCGTGGGAAACTACCAAATCTATGCAATGATTACCCACAGACGAATTTATTACGCCTTTATCGCCTATGGGACCGCCACTTTCTGGGTAAAACGGCGTTTTGTCTAGCATCACCCAGCCACTTTTCCCACTTTTGAGACAATCCACGCGCTTAAAATCGCAATCTAATAACGCTACGATTTTGCCCTCCACGCTCACACGCTCATAGCCCACAAATTCATTTTCACCAAATTCACTTAAAAGCGTGTTAAAATCGCCATTTTTCACCTCATCGCCACTGCCTTTCCAGCTTTTCTTAGAGCGCGATTTTTGCTCGTTCATACATTTATCAAATGCCACCAAATCCACTTCGATTCCACTTTCACGGAGCATATCTTGGGTTAAGTCAAGCGGGAATCCGTAAGTATCATAAAGTTTGAATGCCACTTCCCCACTAAATATGCGCTTTATGTGCGTTGTCTTTTCGGTGCTTTTAGCGGATTGTTCGCTCGTGGCTTGGTCATTTATGTCTAATAAACTCCCTGCGCCACTCGCTCCAAAACCGCTAAAATCCCTCGAAAATACTTCCGCGCGAGAATTTGGGTCAGATTCTGATTTTTGGCTGTCTTTGTTCTTTTTTGTGCCTTTTTCAAGTTTGCCTAACTCCGCTGAAAACAGCTCCATTCCCGCTTCAATGGTTTCAAAAAACCGCGCTTCTTCATTTTTGCACTGCTCCATTATCGCGCTTTTGCGCTCTAAGAGATAGCTATAATGCGCTCCCATTGACTCACACACTTCGCCCACCACTTCGTATAAAAATGGCTTTTTAAGCCCAAGCAAGTAGCCGTGTCGCACCGCTCGGCGCAAGATTCTGCGAAGCACGTAGCCTCGCCCCTCTTTGTCGAAATTTACGCCTTGTGCGAGCAAAAATGCCACGCTCCGCGCGTGGTCAGCGATAACCCTAAAACTCGCCTGAACCGCTGCGTTGGTTTCATTCACGGTTTTTTGCTTGTCATATTGAGCGTTAAGCGAAATATCTCTCTTTTTAGATTTTAGCGATACTTCGCTACGCTCAGTATGACAATGTGGGGTAGAATCTACACCATTTTCAAAACCCCCACAAGAATCCAGCACCTCATCATCGTGTAGATAATCTAGCCCCGTGAGATTTTCAATGCACTTCATTAACGGGGCGAAAAGCGAAGTGTCGTAATTATTGATTTTGCCCTCTTTGAGCGCATACACGCGCTCTAGCCCCATTCCTGTGTCGATACTTGGGCGTGGCAGTGGTGTGCGCACGCCGTCTTTTTGCTCATACTGCATAAAGACAAGATTCCAAATCTCTAAAAATCTATCGCCCTCACCGCCGAAATAATCCTCCTCGCCGTTAAAATATCTTTCCCCTTGGTCAATGTAAATCTCACTGCAAGGTCCGCAAGGTCCGCTATCACCCATTTGCCAAAAATTATCTTTATCGCCCATTTTTTTAATGCGCTCAGGCGCGATATGCTCCTGCCATAGCGCATAAGCCTCATCATCGCTCTTATGCACCGTTACATACAGCAGGCTTTTATCAAATTGTAACACCTCTGTAACAAATTCCCACGCAAAGCTAATCGCCTCGCGCTTGAAATAATCCCCAAAGCTAAAGTTACCCAGCATTTCAAAAAGCGTGTGGTGGCGGGCGGTGTAGCCGACATTTTCCAAGTCATTATGCTTGCCACCTGCGCGGATACATAGCTGTGAGCTAGTCGCACGCGGGGGAGTAGGCGTGGGGATTTTGCCCGTGAAAATGTCTTTAAACTGCACCATTCCCGCGTTTGTAAAAAGCAAGCTCGCATCATCAGGCACTAAAGGCATAGAATCATAGACTTTATGCCCGCTAGTTTCTGCGTTATTTGTGGCTTGCACGCTAGATTTTGTGCTGGCGTGTGCCGTGTCGCTAGATTGCGTGCTTGTAGAATCCGCACTTATTTTGCCACTTTTTTTGGCAAAAAACTCCAAAAACAATGCTCGAATGTCCATATTATCGTTTTTCATACACCCTCTAATCAATGAAAATTTTACAAAATGAAGAATTTTAAACAAAAAATTAAAATTCTTAGCTACACTAGCAATTTCCATTCTAAATTTAACACAAAGGATGCACAATGCAAAACTTGCAAAAAAACACAATCACAAAAGGTGCAATCGCACTAGGATTAAGCGCGATTCTCGCTTCGAGCGCGATTGCTGAAGATGATGGCGCGTTTGTCGGGCTAGAAGTAGGGCTCACTTCTGTCAAAGCAGAGGCAAAGGCGACTGCTCCAATGGCAGTAACTAACACAGCGAAAGACATTCTCCCAAGTCTTGCGATTAAGGGCGGATATAAGTGGTTTTTTGGCGATTCTAAGCGATTTGGGACACGCGCGTATGGAATCGTGGGTGTAGGAACAGGAAGCCTCACACAGCTTAGCACTACACTCGCACAAGGTGGTGGAAATGCGAGCTTTATCTCAGGCTCACGGCACACTTACTACACGACTTATATTGATTATATGGTAGGCGCGGACGCATTGTTTAACTTCGCTAATAGCGATAGTTTCACATTTGGTCTCTTCGCTGGTGTAGGACTTGGCGGGACTACTTGGGCGGCTAATGGCAAAGAGTTCGAGCCAAAGGGTGGCACAGGAAAGGGCAGAAGCTATGCGAACTTCCAAGTCGCACTCAATGTAGGCTTACGCGCTAATATCGCTAAAACTCACGGAATCGAAGTAGGCGGGAGATTCTACCTGCCAGATGCAGAGATTTTCAACGCAGTAGGCGCAACTACTGCACAAGGTCAAGCTATTACTACTACTACTACGCACGCTCGACCTTGGGCGATAAATTTAAGCTATATTTTTAATTTCTAAAATATAGGAATTTGCAAGCCATTTTCATCATTTGACTTTCAATGGTTTAAATGGGCTTGCCCCTTAAATCCTTGCAACAATTACGCATATATTTTTTCACAAATCCAACAAATCCATATTGTAAAACGAAGCCAAAGAATCTATTGTCATACTTGAGCGGAGCGAAAAATCTCTTTATTGCGCCTTAAGACACTTCGGGTTTCACCCTCAGTATGAGAGAAATTTTTGACTTCGCCTCAAAGAGAGCAATGGAGTGTAGATTCTTTGGATACACTTATATAAATATCAATTATACAAAGGATGTAATATGGCAATCCATAACGCTAAACACAAGCCATTTGTAGTAGTAGGCTCGCATACTAATGTGGGGAAAACTTTGGTAAGCGCGGCATTGTGCTTTGGCTTTGGCTTTGATTATGTTAAACTTATCCAAGCTGGATTCCCACAAGATAGAGAGATTATCGCTTCACTTAGCCCAAAAACGCGCATTTTCTCTAATGGCATCACTTTACAAACGCCAGCAAGCCCACACATCGGCAAGCAACTTGAGAGTGTGGAGTATGAGGGCTTACAAATCGCTTTGCCACGCAGTGAAAATCTGCTTATTGAGAGTGCGGGCGGGATTTACACTCCGCTAGATTCGGATTTTTGTAATATTGATTTTGTGAGTGCAAGCGGATTGCCTGTCGTTTTAGTAGGTGGATATTATTTGGGCGGGCTTAATCATATTTTACTAAGCCTTAAGGCGTTAGCGGCACGCAAGATTGAGATTCTTGCGGTAGTGATAAGCGGGGAGTGTGAGGATAAAATGGACAAATTTTTGTCCAAATATTATGAATTAGAGAATCTTACGCTCGCTCACTTCCCGCTGTGCGAGATTAAAGGCGATTGCATACACAAGCAATCCTTTGAGAAATCCGCGCAGGTGCTCAAAGAAGAATTATGCGCGCTCAAAGTCTTTTAAATCTGTGTAAGGAGAGTTGGACATTTAAATGTCTGATAATTTGACTTTGAGGCTAAAAGTGCTCGCCCACGCGTAAATCTCTTGGAGTTCTTTGGTGTTGTCTTGCTGATTTGGTGAATTATGCGTAAAAAGCGGAGGGAGAATCTCACAATTCCCTTTATAATCTACTTTGGCACTTAGCACAAGCAAGCTCGCAGGGCGAGAAGCAAGCGGGTGAATAAAGCGCGCATATTGGATATGAAAGCCCACGCTCTTCACCGTGGCAAACACTTTGACACTCTCACGCGCATCATAGCATAGCAGGAGATTCCCACGCGGTTTGAGTAAAGACTTCGCCTTTTTACAGAAGCAATCTAGGGGCAAGCAATCTTGGAATTTCGCACGCATTTTTCGTTCATTAGGGCTTTTAATATCGCTATGATAAAATGGCGGATTAGAGATAAGACCATCAAAGCAATTTTGCTCCTTTAAGCGCAGGGAGAGAAAGTCGGTATTGTGGATTGTGTAATCTTGCGCAAATTTCGCGTTATGCGCATTTTTCTCTAGCAGTGTGCAAGCTTTGGAATCTATCTCTACAAATTCGAGCTTTAATGGCATTTCACGCGCGCACAAAAGTCCCAAAATCCCACAGCCCGCGCCGACATCAAGCAGGCGCATATTGGGCTTTAGAAAATCTTTGGCAAAATGCGCGAGGATTAAGCTATCGGTATTGTAGCAATAGCCATCGCTAAATTGATAGAGGTTTAGCGTAGCCATACTCTTATATCCTGCTGATTGTGGCTTAAATGGGCTATGCTAAAAGAATGCAATGCGTTTGGAAGGCTTGTGCTTGGGAATTGGTGCTGTGTGTAGAAATTAGGCGCGATATGGAGCAATGCCATATCAATATGCTCGCGCAACGCACTTAAGAGGCTAAATCCGCCCTCAATAATGCTAAATCCACGCTCTAAGCCCAACTCGCTTGGATTTAAGGCTATGCGTATATCGCGCCCATTTGTGTGAGGATTGCACGCTGTGTCAAAGCCCTGACGCGCCAAAATAACAATCTTGGGTAAATGCGTGCTATCAAAGGGAATTGTAGCAAAGCGACAATCAAGTTTTGGCAAGTCGTGCATAAAAGTCTTGCTTGAGAGCACGATTGTTTGGCTCACTGCGCGCTGATTATGCGTAAAAGTTTGGGAATCTTCCCCCGAAATGCGCCCACTTGTATAATCGCCATTTAAGCGCGTGGCAAGTTTAAAGAGTCTAAAAGCATTGCTCTTTTGATAGCATAAAAACGGGTAGAGCAACTCTTGTGCTTGCTTCTCACAGATTCCCATTTGGACTTCTATGCCATTATCTTGCAAGATTTTCGCGCCTCCTTGTGCCTCTTTGGTAGAATCTTTCGCACCGATGATAACGCGTCTTGGCTTTAGCACTCTAAGCAATTCTGCGCAAGGCGGAGTTTTACCAAAATGCGTGCAAGGCTCTAAGCTCACAAACACCACACAATTATTAAACACGCCCCGTGCGCGTTGGCAGAGAAATTCGTGCAAGTTGGCGACTTGGTTACTTGCAATAAGAGAATCTAGCTCATTTAGCGTCTTTGTGTCGCCCCTTTCTTTAAGTATATCTCTAAAAGCATTGCTAAAGGCTTCAAGCTCGGCGTGCGGTGTGCCAGCCTTTTTATGCACGCCACGCGTGAGAATGCCACGCTTCTCATCAAAGATAAGCGCGCCCACGCTTGGATTTGGCAAAGCAAGCGTTTGATACTCCCACGCAAGCGTGATTACTTCACGCATAAGGATTTCATTTAGCCTGCTTTGCATTCGTGCATCCTAAAAATCAAACACACTCTTTGCCTTTTTAATCTCGCTAAAGGCAATAAATACGGGGGAATCTTTGGCTATTTTAAGCGTGATTCCCTCATCACTCACACTTGATAAAATCCCGCGCACTTCGTCTTTATCACTCTTTCTCACCACGATTTCATCAAAGAGGCTGAGCTCAAAATGTCGCTTTGCCTTTAAGACTCTCTCTAAGCCTGCTGAACCCACTTCTAATATATAAGAATCTTCCTCATCAAGCTCCACATCAAGCATTGGAGAAAGCGCGGTGCTAAAACGCGCACACTCATCGATACTCACGCTTTCGCGCTTTTTGTTGGCGTTAAGCTCCTTTACCACTAGCACGCGCAAAATATGCTCCTCATTTTCCTTACACCAAAACACATCATACAGCACGAGATTAAGCGAGCCAGCAAGTGCCTCGACCTTGCTAATAAGTGTGTTTGGCAGTGGTTTTGGCATTATTGCTCCTTTGTGGTGGCTTTGGGATTTGCAGTAGCCTTACAATCGCTTTGCGCGTGAATCTTAGCAAAAATCGCCTCTAAACTCTGTGCCTCACTCAAGCTATCATCAAACACGAAGCTAAACTCTGGGCATTTAAACCACGAAGTCGCGCTTAGTGTGTATTGGGCTAAGATTCCCTTTGCTTTATTGAGTGCGCGCAGGATTTCCTCTCTTTTGTCCTTTTCAATCCCGCTTGATTCTATAAATACCTTAGCGTGTTGCTTGCCCTTTTTGCATTCCACCTTGCTCACACAAAGGCTGTTAATAAGCGGGTTATTAAGCTCGCTTAGCGCGGTGCTTAGCACTTCTTGGAGGAGACTTTGAGTTTTTAGCATTTTGATGCTTTGCATTATGCCTCCTTAAAATGCGCAATGCAAGAATCTAAACGGATAAGTGCCTGTTCTTTACCAAGCACAAAGAGCGCGACATTCACACCAATGCCCCCCGCTTTTGCCAGCAAAGCAAGGCGCAACAAAGGCATTACTTGCCCGAGCTTTAAGCCTTGAGATTCTATGAAATTATGGAGCAAAGATTCTATCTCGCTTGGATTTGTGGCGTTGCTAAGTCCATTGCTAAGAATCTCGCGCAACGCACTAAGCAACTCTAACCCCGCACTATCAAGTTTTTTAGCGAGTTTTTCATCATAATGCGTGGGCATTCGCAACACAGCATTAAGATTATGAGAAAATTCCACCAAAGTTTGACTCCGCTCCTTTAGCTCGGTGAAAAGCGCGTCTCTTACACTCTCATAAGTCGCATTTGGATTATGCGAGGCGAGCCACTTTTGGAGATTCTCACAATCAAAATCCGCCAAAAGCACGCTAAGCTCATCATTTGGCAAATGTGTGATATAGTGATGATTAAGCCATAGAAGTTTTTGGAAGTTTGCGCTTGATGCAGAGGTGTTGAGATTGCTTGGATTAAACTTCTCTAGCATTTCTTGGAGTGAAAAAATCTCCTCATCACCATAGCTCCAACCAAGTCTCACAAGGAAATTTAATAAACTTTGTGGCAAGTAGCCAAGATTCTTATATTCCATTACGCCCACTGCGCCATCGCGTTTGCTAAGCTTCTTGCCATCTTGGTTTAAAATCATCGGCAAATGATAAAACTTCGGCACGCTAAAACCCAATGCCTCGTATAAAATGATTTGCTTTGGGGTATTGTTTAGGTGGTCATCGCCACGAATCACATCGGTTACGCCCATTAGTGCGTCATCAATGGTAACGACAAAATTATAAGTAGGGCTGCCATCTGCGCGGGCGATGATAAAGTCATCGATTTCCTTTGCCTCGATACAAATCTCGCCTTTCACGCCATCAACAAAGCGAATCTGCCCGCTTAATGGGGCTTTAATCCGCACCACAGGCTCAACTCCTTTTGGAATCTCGCCACTAAACTCGCGGTAGCGATTATCATATCGCCATTTTGTGCCCTTAGATTCCGCTTCTTTGCGCAAAGATTCTAATTCTTCCTTGCTCATATAGCAATAATACGCCTTTTTTTGCTCTAAAAGCTCTTTAATATAGCGTGCATAAATATCAAATCGCTTGCTTTGATACTCCACTTCCCCGTCATAAGAAAGACCCGCCCACTTAAATGAATCAATAATCGCTTGTGCGGCATCTTCGTTGTTCCTCGCTCTGTCTGTATCCTCAATGCGGAGTAAAAATTTCCCGCCACTTTGTCGCGCATAAAGATAATTAAACAACGCTGTGCGTAATCCACCAATATGTAAATAGCCCGTAGGAGAGGGGGCAAATCGTGTAACAATGCTCATTGTGAAATCCTTAGAATCTATGTGTAAATCTTTTTTAAATAGGAGAGCTTCGCGCTGGCATTAAGCAATAGCAAATCTGCTAAAATCAGTGCAAGCTGGGCTTGTGCTACCACGCTACCACGAATGGCGATACACGGGTCGTGCCGTCCTTTGACTTCGCAAGTTTGCACTGCTCCTTGCGTGTCTTGAGTGGATTGTGGGAGAGAAATGCTAGGCGTTGGCTTAAAATACACACGCACCACGATTTCCTCACCATTGCTAATCCCGCCAAGCACGCCACCGCTACGATTACTCATAAAGCCTTGAGAATCCATACAATCGTTATATTCACTCCCTTTCATCATAGCAGATTCTCTCCCAGCACCGATTTCCACAGCTTTCACGCCATTTAGCCCTAGCATTAACGCACCAATGGCAGAATCTAGCTTATAATACAATGGCTCACCAAGTCCAATAGGCACGCAAAAGGCTTTGATTAACGCCACACCACCCACACTATCACGCGCTCTTTTTGCTTCTAGCACGCACTCTTTTTGTGCTTGGGAGAGATTCTCATCAAGGGCGAAAATCTCGCACTCTTGTGCGCGCTCAAAATCACTCAAGCCAAAATCTAATCGCGGGGATTGAATCTCGCCCACGCCGATAATCCCTCCGCCTATGCGGACGCCAAATTCTTGTAACAAAAGTTTAGCAATCGCGCCGCTTGCTACTCTAAGCGCACTCTCGCGCGCCGAAGCCCTGCCACCACCGCGATAATCTCTAATATCATATTTGTGAAAATAAGTAAAATCGGCGTGAGATGGGCGAAATATATCTTTAATATTTTCGTAATCTTTGGACTTGCTTGCGCTATTAGCGATATAAAGCCCGATTGGCGCACCTGTGCTCACACCATTAAACACACCACTAAGAATCTCCACCTCATCGGCTTCTTTACGCGCTGTGGCATAGGCATTCCTCCCGCCTTGTCGCAAGAGCATTTGAGCGTGGATAAAGTCCTCATCGATACGCAATCCCGCTGGAATCCCATCAACTACACACCCAATCCCTTTGCCGTGCGATTCCCCAAAGGTGCTCACGCGCAGGCGCGTCCCAAAAGTGTTCATTCCTCATTCCTTAATTTCTTATACACGATTTTTGCACATTTTTGCTGTGCCTTTTTCTTAGAGCCTCCGCTTGCGCGGGCATATTCCTTATCATCTAAAAACAACGCCACTTCAAAAGTCTTTTTGTGGTCAGGTCCGCTTTGATTGGTAACCCTGTATTCTGGGATTGCGTTAAAGCGTTCTTGGGTGAGCTCTTGGAGAAGTGTTTTGTAATCGCTTGAGAGGCTAAAATCAATTTTTTCATAACAAGATTCTAGTAATTCATAAGTGATTTTGCTCGCCACGCTAAGACCAGATTCTAAATACACTGCGCCAATAATCGCCTCAAAAGTGTTAGACAAAATAGAGTGCTTGTGCCTGCCATCGTTGTGTTCTTCACTTTGAGAGACAAAGATATACTTGCCTAAATTTAACTTTAATGCAAATTTTGCTAATCCACTTTCGCTTACAATGCACGCACGCAGTTTAGACAAATCACCCTCATCATCACGCGGAAACTTCCTAAAAAGATACTCACCGATAAGTAAATCTAGCACCGCATCGCCTAAAAACTCCAAGCGTTCGTTATTAGGCACATCTTTACAGCTACGATGTGTAAGTGCCTTTATCAGCAGCTCCTCATCGCTAAAGTAGTAATTGATAGCTTTTTGCAATTCTTCTAAGTTTGCTTTATTGACTTCGCTCAAGTCCTCCACCTCTAAATCCTTGAAAATTGCCTAGCCATTATAGCAAAAATACTTTTTTATGGAATCTAATTTGCTACACTTTAGCGCAAAAATAAACCAAAATAGGCATAGAGAGGCTGTTGTATGAGAGTGAGTGAGGCAAAAGAAATTGTAAGGGGAAAGCTCATCGGAATCCCATCAATTAGTGAATTTGAAAATATCACAAGCCTTGCAGATAAAATCAAGCGTGGGTGGCTTTTCATAGCCAAAGATTGCTCAAGTGCCACTCTTGCTAAAGCCATTGAAAATGGTGCGTATGGTGTAATTTATGCCAAAGATTCTCTCAACTTAGAACAAAGAGATGAAGAAATTGCGTGGATTGAAGTTGATGACTTGCAAGATGCTGTTGTGCGCTTAGTGCGGGATAGTATTTTACGCAATGATATTGACATTGTGAGTTTTAGCGAGATTCAATGTGCTATTGGTGAGCAAATCATCGTGGATAGAAGTGTGCTTTTTAGCGATGGGGATTTTTTCGCCCTTTTGGAATCTCTCACCCCTCACACGCGCTACATAATAACAAACGAGCAAAAACTTCTTACTATCGCCTTTAATGTCCTATCCCTGCTTAAACCGCTTAGTATGCCTTTTAACCTCATTTCTTACACGCTTTTTGATATGCGCGTTTTTTATAACTCAAAAGAATACTTGCTTAATATGCCATTTTTGTTTGTCGATGATTTGAGCGCGGTGGTTGGCTTTTGTGAAGATAGGGGTGTTTTATTTGATATAGCAAAGTTTCAATCACTCCGCTTTTTAAAGCCAAATTTCATTGATTCTTCTGGTAGGCGTAAGGAATATGGTGAAAGCCAACGCGTGCTTATCATAGAAGAGAATCTGGGCTATTTTGAGAGCTATGTGCATTACTTGGATAAATTTGCCAAATGGGGGAAAAAGGTCTATCTTTTACCCAAAGATAAAGAGCAGGCGAGCTTTATGTTTATACACGGACAGCGGTTTTTGTTTTACAAAAATTACGAGGAAATTTTTCACTTTGTGAGGAATGAAGAATTTAACTTTATGCTCATTTTTGGGTTACATAGTGATGGGTTGGCACGCATTTTTGAGCTCGCTGCATTTGAAAATGCTCCAAGTCTCTTTGATGGGGTTTGTTAGGGTTAAGGGCAACTTTAAATTTTGGGGGCAGAGGTGAATTTCTACTTAGAACAATATCTACAACACAAAATCAATCAGCGCAATCAAAGCAGGGACTTTATGGCATTTTTAGAAAGCCTTCGTGCGTTAGATTACATAGATGATGAATTTGAGCTTATCTTAAAGCCAAAGGATATTCAAAGTAATGGAATCGTTTTACAACCCAAAAAACCCCTAAGTGCCGATAAAAAAGAGCGCATACTCTCCATTGCCAAATCTCTCAAGCCGTGGCGCAAAGGACCATTTTTTATTGATGATTTACACATAGATTCTGAATGGCGGAGCTGTATAAAATTTAATATCCTCGCTCCGCACTTGGATTTGGAGGGCAAAAGTGTGCTTGATATGGGGTGTAACAATGGCTATTATCTCTTTGAAATGCTTCGTTTCGCGCCAAGAGAGCTTTTTGGGTTTGACCCAAGTGCTGCAAGCAAGGCACAATTTGACTTTATCAACCATTTTGCCAAAACTCCTATTGCATTTTATCGTTTGGGAATCGAGGAGTTGCGAGACTTTTGTGAAGCGCACAACAAGCGATTTGATAGCATCTTTTGTTTGGGCGTGCTTTATCATCGAAGCGACCCCATTGCGAGCCTTAAGCACTTAAGTGTTGGGCTGAAAAAAGGTGGGGAGTTATTTTTGGATTGCTTGTTATTTGAAAGCAAACAAGAGGTTTGCTTGTGCCCTAAACAAAGCTACGCAAAAATGCGTAATGTATATTTTATCCCTAGCATTAGTGCATTGCAAGGCTGGTGTGAGCGAGCTGGGTTTGGGGAGTTTGAACTCCTCGCACTTAACCCCACCACTACACAAGAGCAACGCAAAAGCGATTGGATAGATTCTCTAAGTTTGGAGAGTTTTTTAGATACCAATGGCAAGACCGCAGAGGGATATGAACCTCCACTTAGAGGATATTTTAAACTAAAAAAGCTATAAGGATACATAATGGATGAGCAAAACCAAGAGCAACAACCACAAGATGGAAGCACAGCCCTAGAAACTGATGACATAAATGTTTGTAAGGATTTGTATAATTGCGGGAATATCACAAAATTAGCAAAAGGCAGGGCGATAGTGCGCTTTGTGCCTGATGAAAATATGGTTATGGATAAAAATGAACGCAATCAACTCATTCACTCGGGTTATGTGTTTAATGCTGCCTCTTATGCTGCAATAGTAACTATAAACAAACGATATAGCATAATGATTGCCTCTGATGTGAAGTTTTTAGCACCTATTGAATTAGGGCACGAAGTGTTTTTTTATACTCAAAGTATCCAAGATGATAGCAAAAAATGTGAAGTCAAAGTAGAAGGTTACTTGCTTGATATTAAAATTTTTGATGCGGTGTTTCATATCGCTGTATTTGATAAAGCTCCATTTTCTATCGCACTAGAAAAAATGAACTAATAGCCTTGCGCTAAGATTCTCCAATACAACAAAATTTACTTAAAGTGCATTTTGATAGATTCTTCAAGCACCACTGCTTGGCAAAAAGCTACCTCCTCTTACCACAACAACATAAGAGGAGGTATCAACAACAAATAAGGAAGGAAAAAGATGCTTGTTTCAGCCCAAAACCCACCCAACCTAAGCCTGATATATCAAGCCATAGCTTAAGCATCTTTATCAAAATTATCATAGTAGCACAAAATTAAGAATGATATTTAAAAAATCAAATTTTTAAATATTTGACAACATTATACACAAAAAATAGTAAATGAAAAACAAATAATTATTCTTATATATAAATTTTGTAACTATTTTATTGCAAAAGTAGCTACTTAAAGCCCGCCACGAGATTCCCAACCAATAAATTAAACCCATCAACAAGCACAAACACAAGAATCTTAAATGGCAGTGAAATCATCACAGGTGGAAGCATCATCATACCCATCGCCATAAGCACCGAGCTTATCACCATATCAATGACAAGAAATGGCAAATAAAGCAAAAATCCTATCCAAAATGCTGTTTTTAGCTCGCTAATCATAAATGCTGGAATAGCCACAGTAAGTGGCACATCGTCCATTGTTTGAGGATTATCAAGGTTGCGGATTCTAAAAAAGAGTGCCAAGTCTTTCTCGCGCGTATTGGTAATCATAAACTCCTTAAAGGGCTTAATAGCAATATCAAACGCCTCGTCATAGGAAATTTTACTCTCACTATATGGCTTAATGCCCTCATTATATGCCCTTGTAGCGATTGGCTCCATAATAAAAAATGTCAGCACCAACGCTAATGAAACTAGAATCTGCGTGGGTGGGGATTGTTGCGTGCCAAGCGCGGTGCGCAAAAATGCAAACACAATCAAAATTCGCGTGAAACTTGTCATCACTAGCACGAGTGAGGGTGCGAGCACCAAAAGCGTGATGACTATAATGATATTGAGCGTGCTTACAAGCTCATTTGGCTGGCTTGGTGGTGTAAGCGAGAGATTAAGCTGTGGAATCTGCACGGCTGGAGGCATTTTCACATTTGGTTTAGATTGTATATCTTGCGTGCGCCTCTCTGGTGTAGCCTTATCTGGCACTTGTGGTGCGAGAGGGCGGATATTTGGCTCTTGTGGCAAATAGGGATTTTCTACTTCAATCATATAAGGGTGTGTTGAGCCATCAAGGGTTTGTTGTGGAGGGACTTGTGCGGGGACTTTTTGTGTTTGTTGAGATTCTACATTTGCGCTTAGCGAGACAAAAAACGCAATACAAAGAAACAATGCCCTTAGTGCTTTCAAACCCAATCCTTTGGTGTAATTTCTTTAAAATCCGCGATTATAGGATTTTATGTGTTAAAATTCCATAAAAATGACTAAATTTCAAGGAATCTTAATGAAAAAACGCGCTAAATTGGAAATTTTTTCACATTCAGTTGTTATTTTATGTGCTGGAGCTGGCACACGAATGAAATCGCGCACACCAAAAGTCTTACACACGCTTTGTGGGCGTAGTATGATTTCACTTATCTTACGCGAGAGCCTGCCAATAAGTGATGACATACATATTGTGCTCTATCATCAAGCCGATGAAATCACCGATTCCATTATGCGTGAATTTAGCAAGCATATCCCCTCACACATTCACTTCCACACCCAAGACCACAAAAACTATCCGGGCACGGGTGGAGCGTTAATGGGGATAAAATGCAAGTATGAAAAAATCCTCGTGCTAAATGGTGATATGCCTCTAGTGCGCACCGCAAGCCTAAAAGCCCTATGCGCAAGGCGAGAATCTATCGTGCTAAGCGTGTTTGAACTAGCAAACCCGCAGGAATATGGGCGCGTGGTGCTAGATTCTAAAAAGGGGGCAAAAGGCTCGCCCCAAGTGCAAGCAATCATCGAAGAAAAGGACGCTAACGCCAAGCAAAAAGCGATTAAAACGCTCAATGCAGGCGTATATGTGTTTGAAAAATCTTTGCTTGAGGCACTTTTGCCACATTTATCAAATGCCAATGCCCAACAAGAATACTATCTTACCGACATTATCGCTCTAGCACGCGACACAAATCTCCTTAAAAAATGCAAAATTACACGCGCCATAGACATTGGCGCGGAGTTTGTAAATAGTGAAGAATTTATGGGGATAAATTCCAAAGCACATTTAGCAGACGCTCAAGAAGTGCTTTTGGCACGATTACGAAACGAGGCAATGCAAAATGGCGTGCGCTTTGATATTCCGCAAAGTGTGTATATCGAATGTGGTGTGGAATTTATCGGGGAATGTGTCATAGAAAATGGCGTGAGGATAAATGGAGAATGCGTTATAGAAGATTCCCACATTAAAGCCCATAGCGTGGTGGAATCTAGCACCATTAAGCGTAGCGATGTAGGACCCTGTGCACATATCCGCCCAAAATGCGAAATCATCGACACACACATTGGCAACTTCGTAGAAGTCAAAGCGGGCAGACTAAATGGTGTTAAAGCAGGGCATTTAAGCTATCTTGGCGATTGTGAGATAGGCAAAGGAAGCAATGTGGGTGCGGGCGTCATCACTTGTAATTATGACGGCAAGCAAAAACATAAAACGCTCATCGGGGAGAATGTCTTTATCGGCAGTGATTGTCAGCTTGTCGCACCACTCAATATAGAATCTAGCGTGATAATTGCTGCAGGCACAACCGTAACCCAAAACATCCCAAGTGGCGCGCTCGCTATCTCACGCACCAAACAAAGCAACAAGCTTGGATTTTTTGCGCGGTTTTTTGGAGGGAGCAAATGAGTGAGCCTATACAAATCCTGCTTAATGGCAAACCTCATAACACAAACGCGCAAACTATCGCCGCACTCGTAAGCGAGCTAGGCATACGGGCTAAAACTATCGCTATCGCTCAAAATACACAAGTAGTAAAGCAAGGATGCTGGGAAAGTGCCAAAATTGCGC
Source organism: uncultured Helicobacteraceae bacterium (assembly GCA_934728205.1). GTDB lineage: Bacteria > Campylobacterota > Campylobacteria > Campylobacterales > Helicobacteraceae > Helicobacter_F. The sequence goes on along the minus strand of CAKVEH010000008.1, from coordinate 1,888 downwards.
AAAATGATGAGATTGAAATCTTACAATTTGTCGGCGGTGGATAAACCAGCCAAAAATCACTCTCCCTGCCTGATTACTTTTTCTCTTCGCGCCGTTGCACCTCATTGATATTTAGCCAGATAAACTTATATGCCAAAAAGATGACTAGGGGCCAAAAACATATCAAAAATAACGACCATAGCATTTCACACTCCTTTTTATAAAATTGTCAAACAAATACAAAATCTAGCAAAACCCAAGCAAAATCATAAACAATTTCGCGCACAAGATTTCAAGCAAGTTCGCACGCACGATTCACAGATTGCACAAAAAACCCAAAACCTAATACGAGTGCGAATCTAAATCGCTTAGCTCCATTTTTTTGCTATCCATTTTGCGCCACACAAACACGATATAGCCCAGCACAAATGGGATTGTGAGGCTTACATAGCCCATCACGCTTAGCGTGTAGTAGCTTGAGCTTGCATTTGCGATAGTAAGCGAGCTTTGCAAATCGCTTAGACTTGGATAAAACGCGCTATTCCCTAAGCCCACATTTAAAAACACCGCGCACACTACGCACACTACGCCCACTCCTAAAGCAAAAATCCCCCTTGTGCCTTTAATGCTAAAAAAGATTCCAACTAACACGCTCGCCACGCCTATAAGAAGCAACGCTAAAATCAATGGATTTTGTAAAAAGCTTTTTAAATATAGATTTTCTATCATTACCACTTCGCCATTCTGGCTTACACCAAAGCCATCTTTTACACATATCCACGCTAAAAATCCAAGAAAAAATAGCAAAAATAACGCCGTATTTACCACTATATCTTTTCGCGATTTACGCACGATATTTTCGTTTGCTATGGCGTTTATGAAATAGCTCTCCGCCAAAATCCTGCTTAAAAACACCAAAGAGAAGCCTAATAAATAATTAAATGGATTTGTTAGTGCCTCTAGTCCGCGCCACTCACTCTGCCACTCTACGAAATTTCTAGAATCTAAAGTGAAATATGAACCACTAAAAAATGTGCTAACCGCCACCCCGATAAGAAACACGCCCAAAATCCCATTGATTTTCAAAAACACTTCATAGGTTTTTGCCCCGAGTAAATTACCCTCTTTTTTACGGTATTCATAGCTCACCGCTTGGATGATAAAGCAAAATAAAATCGCTAGCCACACCCAATACGCACCGCCAAAGCTCGTAGCATAAAACAGTGGAAATGCCGCAAATGCCGCCCCGCCAAAAAGCACAAGCGTAGTAAATCCTAGCTCCCATTTTTTGCCCAAAGTATTGATAAGCAAGGACTTTTCCTCCTCACTGCTTGAAAGCCTATCGATAAGCCCCTGCCCACCTTGCACAAAAAACATAAACACCAAAAGCCCGCCTAGCAAACTCTCTAACATCCACCAATACACCTGCAAATGCGCTAATTCTAATCCAAAAAACATCTAAAATCCTTTGCTTATGGTTTTTTTCATAATGCCAAGCTCTGCAAGCAACAGCACGGTAAATAAAAACAAAAACAAGAAAAATGAAATTTGAATGTTGGTGTGCGAGAGGTTTGTCGCAGCGATATGCACAGGCATCAAATCCTGTATTGCCCACGGCTGTCTGCCCACCTCTGCGACTATCCAGCCTGCCTCTGCTGCGATGTAGCCAAAGGGTATCGCCACCACGCAACACCACAAAATCTTTCTAAACTTTTGCACATCATTTGCCATAGAGAGGTAAAGCACTATGATAAAAAGCACAAAAAACGCAGAACCTAACGCCACCATCAAATGAAAGCTATAAAAAGTAATCGCCACAGGTGGCACAGCCATCTCTTTTGACTCTAAATAGCCATAGCCAAAGTTGCTCATATTTGCTTGCAAGATAGATTTTTGCTCTTCCATAGTC
>CAKVEH010000007.1 GCA_934728205.1 uncultured Helicobacteraceae bacterium | reverse complement strand
GCGTATCGCCCTGTGCTTTTGCTTCTTTGTAGGATTTTAGGGCTTGCACGGCGAGTTTGCCAGAGGCGATTTTAGAATCTAAAGAGGGGATATTTTTTTCCTCATTGCCAAAGACTAAGTCATTTATCCCCGGGATAAACCCGCCACTATCCCTCGTGCCAAGAATAGATAGCGCGTAGGGAATGGTAAAATCAAATAAAAATGTCGGCTCATCATCGCCGAGCTTTTTTTTAGGGTTTAGTATGCCAAATGCCACAAGCCCAGCTCTATGTTCGCCATCATAGATTCCCTCCATTGCAGCGAGCTTGAGGGGCTGCTTTTGGGTAACCTGATAGGCACTCTCATCGCCACTAAAAAAGAGAAATACCGAAGTGAGAAGCCCAAAGCTAGCTCCGATTATGAGAGAATGTTTCGCCTCCCAAATATGCCTCCCGCGAAGCAAAAACCACGCGCTTATGCCCATCACAAAAAGCGCGGAAATCACATAGCCACTCGCAATAGTGTGGAGGAATTTCGCCACAGCCACAGGAGAGAGAATCACCTCTAATATGCTACTCATCTCATTTCGCGCGCTATCGGGGTTAAATATCGTGCCGATAGGATATTGCATCCAGCCATTTGCCACGAGAATCCAAAACGCAGATAAATTGCTTCCAATCGCCACTAACCACGAGGAGAGTAGGTGAAATTGTTTTGAGACACGATTCCACCCAAAAAACATCACGGCAAAAAATGTCGCCTCTAAGAAAAACGCGATGATTCCCTCAATGGCAAGCGGTGCGCCAAAAATATCGCCCACAAACCAGCTATAATTTGCCCAATTTGTGCCAAACTCAAATTCCATTATAATGCCTGTGGCGACACCGATAGCGAAATTTATCCCAAAAAGCGTGAGCCAAAATTTGGTGATTTTTAGCCATTTTTCATCGCCACTTTTGACATAGATACTCTCCATAATCGCCACGATGAAGCTAAGCCCCAAAGTCAGCGGGACAAACAAAAAGTGATAAATCGCGGTTAGTCCAAACTGCGCCCTACTCCAATCGATACTTAATTCCATATTTACTCCTTTTGTGTGGGGTTTGCAGGATTTGTATATTTGTGTGCGGTGGTGCTAGATTTTGGTTGGGTTGTGCTTTGCAAAGGATTTTGACTAGCATCGTGGGTGAGATTCTCTGTGATGGTTTTAGAATCTAAGGCAGGGCGCGTGAGATTGCCTAGCACAAATTGTGTCTTTGCCTCGCTTGTGCCTAGAGTAGCGAGCGAAGTGTCATAGACAAAGACTTTTAAAACACCAAACATTATGATGAGCTTTATAGCTATCACAGCCCACAGCGTGCGCCCTAGCGTCATATTTCTAAATCCATCGACATACAAAAAAATGATATTTTTTAGGAATTTTGTCATTGTTATCCTTGCTTGCAAAAGAGTAAAACTTAGGTCCAACTCTTACCACCTTGTCAAACCAAAATATAAAACGCGCAATTATAAATATGATATTCTTAATTTATTCTTAAAAAACCAAATTTTGATTCCAAAAAATGCTAGCGAGTGCTAAAGGTTAATTATTCGCTATCTACAATACTCACACTTAAATCTAAAATTTCCTTATGACTTTTGATAAATGTGTTGATTTCATCTAAAGTAAGATTGGTGATTTTTTGTGTGTCGCGCTTGTGATTATCAAGTGGCAATCCCCTAAAATAGTTGTTAAACTTCGCGTCAAGTCGCTGAGAGAGCGTCTCCTCGCGCAAAGGCTCACTACCTAAGATAAACGCTTTTGCGCCATCAAGCTCCTCTTGGGTGATTCCATTTTCTACAAATTCCCTCATCACTTCGCGCACCACACTTAGTGCCTCATCTTTAGAATCTAATCCCGTTTGTAAATGTCCTGTGCCATAGTTTATCACATCACTTGAACCAATGATGCTAAAATATGCCGAGTATGCTAAACCTCGTTTCACACGCACTTCCTCCATAATCCTAGAGCCAAAGCCACTGCTCCCAAGCACAAAGCCCATTACCTTTGTCTTATATGCCTCGCTTACATCGGCGTTAAATGGTGATGAAAAATAAATATATGCCTGTTGTGTGGGCTTCTTAGATTCTATATGAGTGAGGTTCCTGTGTGGTTTGATTTGTGGTTTGCTCACAGCATCGCCTTTGGGTAAAAAGCTAAGTCGTGCGCGTAAATCGCTCTTTAACCCCTCTTTGTCTAAATCGCCACCAGCCACGATAATGAGGCGGTTAAGGACAAGATTTGTCTCCAAATATTGTGTGATGTCGGCTAAACTTAGTGATTGTATGCTCTCAATCGTGCGCTCAAATCCTAATGGTGTCCCAGCAAAAAAGATTTTGTTTAAATTCACTCCTGCAATATAATCAAAATCATTTTGCTTGGCTAAAATAGCACTACGAGTGAGTGCTTTAACTTTCTCAAACTCTTCTTCAGTCGTATTTGGGGATTGCAACAATTCCACAAAACAATCAAGCGCGAAATCCTTATACTCGCTTAAAAATGATATATCAAAGCTTAGTGTTCGCGTGCCTGTAGAGGCATTAAGACTTATAGCTTTGCTCTCTAGCTTTTCGGCAAATCCCACGCTTCCTAGCTCCTTTGTCCCAGCATTAAGTAGCCTGCTTGCAAGTGAGGCAAGTCCTGCTTTTGCCTGCACGCTATCTTTCGCACTAAATGCAGTAGAATCTTTGCTCGCATTTTGCCAATCATACGCACTTCCCCCGCCATTAAAGATAAGTTGGACACTGCCTATGGGCAAAAGCTCGCTTCGCTCAAAAATTAGTGGCACTTGCACGCCATTTATCTCTACAAACTCTACACCCTCGATATTTTTATCATTCCTCAGCATAATAAACAACCCCCCTATACACATAAAGATTCCAATAACAAGCACAATTTTTTTCATTGTATTTCCTTATAAGCTAGTCCAAAATAGAGAATCTAATCAAACCGCTGTAAAATATTATACGCTGTATCGCGCTTAGCCGCTCTTAATCCTAAGTCCTTTATAAGCGCAATCATTTCTTGCTCATTCATTGAATGTGCCGCTCCTGCGCTTGAAACGACATTTTCTTCCATCATCGTGCTTCCTAAGTCGTTTGCCCCAAAGCACAGCGCAAGCTGTCCAATGTAAGAACCCTGCGTAACCCAAGAACTTTGAATGTTTGTAAAATTATCAAGGTAGATTCTCGAGCACGCAAGCAATCGCAAATATCGATTAGAGCTTGCTCGTTGTATGTGGGGAAACTCTCTTTTAAGCGGGGTATTATCAGGCTGAAAACTCCACAAAATAAACGCACGGAATCCACCATACTCATCTTGAAGGTTACGCAAATGCTCCCAATGCTCCACAATGTCCTCATCACTCTCCACACTTCCAAACATCATTGTCGCACTGCCCTTCATTCCAATCTTATGCGCCTCTCTATGCACTTCTAGCCATTGTTGCGTGGAGAGCTTTTTGGGCGCGATAATATCACGCACTCTATCGCTTAAAATCTCTGCCCCAGCTCCCGGTATCGAGCTTAATCCCGCTTTTTGTAGCCGCTTAAGCACTTCAGGGATTGATATTTTAGAAACTTTAGCAATGTAGTTAATCTCAATGGCGGAGAATCCGTGAATGGTAATTTGTGGATATTTATTATGGATAAAGCTCACAAGCTCCTCATACCACTCAATCTTTAGCTTAGGATGCACGCCTCCTTGAAAGAGAATCTGCGTGCCTCCCACCGCTAAAAGCTCATCGATTTTTTGACTAATTTCATCAAAACTCAAAATATACAGCCCATCTTCGCCTACCCTGCGCTTAAATGCGCAAAATTTACAATCCACCCAACACGCATTGGTGTAGTTAATATTTCTATCCACGATAAAAGTAATCGTCTTACTTGGGTGTAAAGAATCACGAATCTCGCTTGCCATTTTGCCAAGCTCTTTGAGCGGGGCATTTTGCATTAAATCTAAAATTTCGCTTTTGCTTACGCGCTTGGCGTTGATTGTAGGTGCATTGCTCATTGTTTGTCCTTATTTTTAGAATCTCGTTCCCATTGTAAATTCAAAACTTGATTGAGCATCATTTGGTCCGGGATTGATAGCGCGTGGGAAAACAATCACAATGGGTCCCATAGGGCTTACCCACTCAAGTGCCAATCCCCAAGATGCGCGTTGTGTTTCATCCATTCGTTGGATTCCAATCATACCATAATCAAAGAATGCCGCCAAGCGCATTTGCGCCTTTTCTAACAATCCAAAGCTAAGCTCCACAGAATGTGTGTTGATATAATTACCACCCACGCGCAATTCACCCTCATAAGGCGTAAGTGAGCTTACATAATATCCTCTCACGCTGTTAATACCCCCCATATAAAAGCGACTCGTGATTGGCACATGTCCTAAATCATATATCCCACCTATTTGCATTTTATAGCGTGCGATGACATCGACTCCAATGAGATTCTTTAAATGTTTGTATCCTGCGAACTTCCCATATAATTTGACATATTTTTCATCAAAGCCCAAAAATCCAACGCCCGCTACTTCTCCGTAAGCTGAGGCAATGATACCATTTCTAGGGAAGTAGTAGTCATCAGTATTGTCAAAGGATATGCTTGGTGTGATGGCACTTTTAATTGGTCCTTCAAGTGGAGAGACTTTATAGCCTTTCTTTTTAAAATAATCCTCGTATAATGGCTTGTAATGTTGGTAATTTGTCGAGCTATAATAATATCCAAATCGCTGGGCTGGGAAATCAATAATAGTCGTGCTAAGCGTGTAGCCTAAAGAGACGCGAAAAGTCTCGGTAATCAATCGCCCCACATTTATCGTAGCCCCCGTAGTGCGCTCCCTATACTGCCAATTATAATAGTTAGAGACAAAAAGGCTTACAGATTCTGAATACGCGGAATCTAAAATACGCGGATTTACCAAAGTGAGATTGACAATCTGCCTATACGCACTCCAATCTGCATATAGCTGTCCGCTATGCCCTGTGCCAAAGAGATTGCGCTCCCTAATAGAAGCATTTATCATTAGCTTATCATAGCTTCCATAGCCAAAACCAAACATAAGCTCACCTGTGCGTTGCTCTTGGACATTGACAAGCAAATCGATATAATCCTCGCTAACGCGCCGCTCCTCAATCTCTACCTTTTCAAAAAATCCAAGTCTCCTTAGCGCGTTTTCGGAATTTTTGAGTTGGGTGAGGTTGTATTCGTCTCCGGGCGAGAGCAGTAGTTCTCTACGAATGATTCTATCTCCTGTGCGTGTGTTGCCAGAAATGATAACATCATTAACCCTCACTTTTTGTCCCGCTTGGATATAATAAAGCACACGGACTTCAGCATTCGTAGAATCTTTATCCAAATCAGGCGACACGCGCGTAAAGGCATAGCCCATATCCGCTATCTCATACTTGATAATCTCCATATCAGCGCGCAAATTTTCGATGTTAAACACATCGCCTTTTTGGATTCTGAGCTTTTTTAGGAGCTTTTTTTCGTTGATTTGTGGGGATTGGATAATGATTTGCACATCAGAGACTTTATACTGCTCGCCCTCACTAATGTCATAACGCAACTTCGCACTATAATCACTAAAATCCGCTTCTAAAAATGCGGGGCTTACTTGTGCGTCTAAAAATCCTCTGCGCATATAAGAATCTTGAATGCGTGCATTATCATACTCTAAATCATACAAACGCAGTTTGCCATCATTTCTCCCCCAAAACCAGCCAGCAAATTGCTTTTGTTTGTTTGCGCTAAGCTCTTGGATTTCGCTTACCTTGAGCTTTTCTCTGCCATTATAAGTAGCCTCTTTGATGATAATATTGTCGCCCTGATTGATATGAAGCGTAATGGCATACGCGCCCTCATCGCTTCCTACGGGCTGTATCTCCTCTTTTATCACCGAGCCATAATAGCCTTGATACTCCAAAATTGTTTTTATGACATTTTTAGCGCGCTCTAATCGCACTTCATCGTAACTATCGCCCTTTTTAATGCCAATTTGTCCATAGAGCGATTCTTTTTCGCTCTCGCTTCCATAGCCTTTAATCTCAATGCTTGCAACCTTTGGACGCTGCTTGAAATGAAAGGTAAGGATTCCGTTTTCAAACGAAGCATACACATCTTCATAATATCCCTGTTTGAAAAACTCTTTAATCGCGCTATCAACTTTGTTAATATCAAGTGTATCGCCTGCTTTGATATTAGCAATCTCGCTTGCAAGCGTATCAGAAATCGAAGTGCTTCCTTGATATTTAACCGCGCTAATTTGTGCACCAAGACACAATGTAGCACTAAAGGACAGCAAAAGTGCAAATGTAAGGCGTTTAATCATAAAAATTAGCTCCTAAAGTCTTTTATATTAGGCACAAAAAATGGTAATTATACTTTGAAATAGTAAAAATTTTACAAAATAAAGCCCCTATCGCCCAATCACAAAAACTTAGTGCCATTGCTTGCAAGTTATTATGCTAAATGTTAGCGTGCATAAAGAGATTGTAGGGATTGTATTTCTGTCTTACTAAATCCTGCGCTAAGTCGCGCCTGTATGTTAGGAATCTTCCCCAAAAGGCGCAAATCACTAAACTCTGCACAAAGATTGATAAAATGCGCATCCATATCCTTGTGTGGCACATTATAAAGAGAAAAACGCCACCATTTATCACCCTTTAAGACGTGGCTTACCTCATCGCGCAATATTACATCAAAGGCGTATTTGATAGCAGGTTTAATATCTAGCGTGGTTTGGAGGAGTTTTTCTTGCACAAATGGATTGGCATCAAGCCCCTTTGCCTCTAGTCCGCGATGGACGATTCCCATTCGTGTGCTTAAGCTATGCTGTGTGCGTTGCAACGCATTAAAAAGCAAGTCGTGTATGGGAAAATCCCCATATTTGTATCCAATCTCGCCCAAAATATTATTAAGCAAGCAAAAATGTGAAATTTCTTCATTTGCCACACTAAGCCAATCTTCATAAAATGCTAATGGCATATTTTTGAATCGATACGCCGCATCAAGGGCTAAAACAATGGCACTAGATTCTATATGTGCTACGGAGTGGAGGATTTTAGCACTTGCGATAGTGGAGTTGGCGTTTTTTGGACGGCGGATTTTGAGCGGAGAGAGAGATTTGCTACCGCATAAATAAAGTGCATCAAAGTCCGTGCAAGGCACACTTTCCTGTTCGTTATTAAAAATCATCTTGTGTGATTTGAAATCCTCATAAAAATGCGTGAATCTCTCCCGCAAAGTGGCGAAATCCTCACTTTTAAGGACACTAAGCAGTTGGCTAAAAAACTCGTTTTTCTCTTGTTTCATTTGAGACATTATAGCGAGTTGTGCTTTTATCGCACGCTTTTAATGCGCAAAATTAAGAAATTTTTATTACAATTAGGATTTTATTTTGCCAAAAGTGTATAACTCAACTCAAGGAAATGTATGGATTCTACAATGCAGGGTAAAAACAACCTCTCACTTGCTACCCCAATCTACGCGCCTGATATGACGGGCTTTATGCAAGATTCTTATGCTATTATTGATATTCGCGATGAAAGTGATTATAACCACGCACATATCAAAGATTCCAAGCACTTTAGCAATGCCCAAGAAGTATTTGCCTTTAGCCAAAAACACGCGCAAACAAAAATCCTGCTTGTGTGTTATAGCGGACATACAGCGGCGAATTTAGGCACGGCATTGGTGCAAAATGGATGTAAAAATATTTATTTTTTTGATGATTATTTTGCGCATTTTGAGCTTTTGGGATTGCTTAACACCCAAGATTCTCAAAACCAAATACCACAAGATTAACTAAAGGATAGCACTATGATGGTTTTTAGCACTTTTTTAGAATCTCTTGCTCACATTATGAGTATGCTTATTAACATTTACATTTGGGTGTTGATTATTGCTGTGTTGCTAAGCTGGGTAAAGCCCGACCCTTACAATCCAATCGTGCAAGTTTTAACGCGCCTAAGCGAACCTTTATTTGCTAAAATGCGCTCTTTAATGCCGACGAATTTTGGCGGTATAGACTTCGCCCCACTTATTGTCATTGTGATATTAAAGTTTATTGATTTAATGTTTGTTCGTTTGTTATTAAAATACGCTCAAGGATTGTAAATTGTATTTTTCTCGCTTCACACAATGTATCGTTATTTTTGTTGCAAGTTTAGCATTGAGCTGTGCGTATGGTAAAGATTCTAATGCCAAAAAGCAAAAAACCCCAGACATTACACTAGAATTTTTAGAATCTAAGCCTAGCGGGATTGCGCGGGATTTTTATATTTGGCGGTATTTGAGCGATGAAAACACCAAGCTCCAAGATGCTATCAAAGCCTATGAGCTCGTCAGTCGCAAAAACCCAAAACTCAACACCCTTATGTCAAAAAAGGGCAAGCCCGATGAGCTCCCTGCGAATTTTTATTGTCGCTCACTTGATATAAACGCCCTGTTGCAAAAGGATTTAGCTTGTCTTAAGCAGGGATTACGCCTAAGTCAAGTGCCAAACCTACCTCCAAAAACACTCCAAGCCCTTAAAGAAGCAATCAAAAGCGATGCAAATTTGACACTAAAAGTAGAGATTCTTAGCTCAAAGCAAATTCTCACACAAATGCTAAATGCCGATGCCAAGACATTTGCTGAGATTTTTAACATACTTGGTGCACAACAAAAAGAACGAATCATAAACCAAACTATAAAACCAGCCAGCATTAAAAAACTCGGCGACCAAAATGCGCGAGAATTTAATAGAATACTTCAAAAAATCCTTTTTGAAGATTCTCTGTCAAAGTTTAAAAAGTCTCTACTTGGCGCAAAAATAACGGGTGCTGATTCTTATACGAGCTTTTTGCTAGGGCTCTATGAACTCCAAAATGGCAACAAAGAAGCCGCCATTGAATATTTTAAACTCTCAGAATCTAAAAGCAAGGATTCGTTATTTGTCAATCGGGCACGGTTTTGGCAGTATTATTGTGGTGGCGATGAGGAGGTCTTAAGGGCACTCTCTCAAAGCAAAAACCCTGATTTATACACACTCTACGCAATCCAAAAGCTCGAAGTCGCCCCGAGCTACACTATTGTAAGCGGATTTGAGAATCTTAGCTCTACCAAAAAGCCCGCGTTTGACATTACAGACCCATTTGAGTGGCAAATCCTGCGTGATAATCTCACACTAGTTAAAGATTCAAAAGCTCTTATGAAATTGGCTGAAAACTTTGCTTTTAGCGAGAGTGAAGCACATTTCGCGTATGTGCATAATCGTGCGAGCAATTTTGCCAATAGCTACTTTATCACGCCATTTAGCGACAAACTTGAATGGAAAAGCACACACCAAAAAGCAATCACTTATGCCGTAGCAAAGCAAGAGAGCATTTTCTTGCCCGCATTGGTTTCGACTTCTTACGCACTTGGAATGATGCAAATAATGCCATTTAATGTCGAGCCATTTGCTAGAAGTTTAGGCATAAAAGACATTACACTTGAAGATATGTTTAACCCGCTCATCGCTCTTGAATTTGGGAGGTTTTATCTTGGGGATTTAGAAAGAGAGTTTAAAAACCCGCTTTTTATCGCGTATGCGTATAATGGTGGTCCGGGATTCTTGCGCCGCACCCTTGCCAAAAAAACTCTCTTTAAGAAAAATCGTGCGTATGAGCCTTGGCTAAGCCTAGAACTTTTGCCCATAGAAGAGACGCGTTATTATGGGATAAAAGTGCTTGCAAACTACATCGTCTATCAAGAGCTTTTTGGAAACAAAGTGAGCGTTGAGGAGATTCTCAAAGCGACATTGGTAAATTAAATCACATTAAGGAGTGTAAAATGATTGATAAATGTTTATTTCCAGCTGCTGGCTATGGGACACGATTTTTGCCCGCGACAAAGGCAATGCCAAAAGAAATGCTTCCCGTGCTCACTAAACCGCTTATCCAATATGGCGTAGAGGAAGCCTTAGAGGCAGGTTGCCACACAATGGCAATCGTTACAGGACGAGGAAAAAGAGCCATAGAAGACCATTTTGACATAAATTATGAGCTAGAGCATCAAATTCAAGGCACGGATAAAGAAGATTTGCTTAAAGACATTCGCCGATTGACTAATCTTTGTAATTTCTCCTACACACGCCAAAATGAAATGAAAGGGTTGGGGCACGCAATTTTGACAGGCGAGGTGCTTATCGGGCAAGAGCCTTTTGCGGTGCTTTTGGCTGATGACTTATGTGTAAATAAAGGTTCTCAGGGAATCTTAGCTCAAATGGTGGAGTTGTATAAAACCTATCGTTGCTCTATTGTAGCGATTGAGGAGGTGGATTCCAAAGAAGTGGATAAATATGGTATCGTGGCAGGCGAGATGATTGAAGATGGCGTGTATCGCGTAAATAATATGGTGGAGAAACCAAACCCACAAAATGCACCGAGTAATCTAGCAATCATCGGTCGCTATATTTTGACGCCTGATATTTTTGATATTTTGCGTGTAACCAAACCGGGCAAAAAAGGTGAGATTCAAATCACTGACGCACTTTTAGAGCAGGCAAAGCAAGGTAGAGTGCTTGCATATAAATTCAAAGGCTCAAGATATGATTGTGGCTCAATTAGCGGATATGTAGAAGCGACAATAAATTTATTTAAAGACTTTAAGGGGTAAGGTTTAAAGGGCATAAGCAATGTTTGATTTAATTTTTTATGTGTTTTGCTGGGTGGTAATGCTTTCTTTGGCATTGCCCCTCATATTTGCTGGGATTTTAAGCGTAGCAGTATCAAAGCAAAGCGATGAGGCCCCACAACAAGGAAATGATTTGACTGCATTGCTTGCATTAGTAACCGCCAATAAAGAAAACAAAGAAGCCATTACACAAAACTACGAGACTTTCAAATACAAATTTAGCAAATATAATGGGCAAGATAAAGACACTTGGATTGAAATTATCCACGAATTTTGTATAAATCCAATCCTTATGGAGACAAACGAAGTAGCAAGCTTCCGCGATAAACTCGAAGATGATAACCCTGAAATAAAAGATGAAATCCGTAAAAAAATCGGTGAAGCCCTGCAACAACGCGAAAAAAAATAGGAGAAAGGTATGGATTATCTAAAAATCACGCAATCACTCAATTTAAATGGTTCTGTGCGCATTTCTGGGGCGAAAAATGCCGCACTTCCACTCCTCGCACTTACCTTGCTAAGTGATAAGCCCATTGAAATAAGCAACCTCCCTGATGTCGCTGATGTCAAAACTTTTGTCAAGCTCTTAGAGCACTTGGGTGCGAATGTGGAAGTCTTAGATTCTCATAATATAATCGTTGAGTGCGCTAACATTATCCACACCAAAGCGATTTATGACATTGTGCGTAAAATGCGTGCTTCTATTTTGGTGTTAGGACCTTTGCTTAGTCGATTTCGCAAATGTCAAGTGAGCTTGCCCGGTGGGTGCGCTATCGGTGCGCGTCCTGTTGATTTACACTTAAAGGCGTTAGAAAAAATGGGCGCAGAGATTCACATAGCTGGAGGTTACATTGTCGCTACCACGCCAAAAGGATTAAAAGGCACGGATATTGTCTTTGATAAAATTACAGTAACGGGTTGTGAAAATATCATTATGGCAGCAGCACTCGCACGGGGCAAGACACGCATTATAAACGCAGCAAAAGAGCCTGAAGTAGTGCAGCTATGCGAGATTCTCAATGCTAATGGCATTACAATCAAAGGCATCGGGGAAAGCGAGATAGAAATCTATGGAAGCGGTGGCGAGTTGCCAAAGTTTCAACCCTTTGCAGTAATCCCTGATAGAATCGAGGCGGGCACTTATCTTTGCACAGGAGCGATTACAAACTCTAAAATCAACCTTGAGGGTGTAAATACCGCTCATTTGGGTGCGGTTATGGATAAACTTGCAGAAATTGGCTTTAACTTCGAGCAGTCGCCCTATGAAAGTGATTGCGCGCTATGCAATCTCCAAATTTTGCCAACCAAAAAATACGAGCCCTTTGAACTCACAACCACTGAATTTCCCGGATTCCCCACTGATATGCAGGCGCAATTTATGGCTTTAGCCACGCAATGTAATGGTGTAAGTAAAATTGAGGAGCGATTGTTTGAAAATCGCTTTATGCACGCCAGCGAGTTAGTGCGACTTGGCGCAGATATTAAACTCAAAGGCAATGTCGCCAAAGTGCGCGGAGGGAGAGAACTTTTAGGTGCGAGCGTGATGGCTACGGATTTGCGTGCATCTTCAGCTCTCGTGCTTGCTGCCCTTGTGGCAAAAGGAGAGAGCGAAGTGCATAGAATCTACCACCTTGATAGAGGATATGAAAACTTAGAGAGCAAGCTAAAACAGCTCGGCGTGCAAATTGAGCGACTAAAGCGCGACTAAGCCTACTCAAAAAAAAGCAATTTCACACACATCGCCACGCACACGATGACTATTAATGGTTTGATAATGCTGATTCCATAGCGCAGGGCGAGCTTCGCTCCGATATTTGCACCCACAAACTGCCCAAATGCCATAGCCACGCCCACCGCAAATAAAATATGCCCAAATGCCAAAAACACAAGCACGGAGGCGAGATTGGTAGCGAAGTTATAGAGCTTTGCTTGAGCGAGCGCGTCTTTTATCCCAAAGCCCCCAAGCGAAATTAACGCTAGCATAAGAAACGAGCCTGTGCCCGGACCAAAAAACCCATCATAAAAGCCTATGCCACCGATGAGAAAAGCCAAAGCGATTTTGCCAACATACGCATTTGTAGAATCTTTGTGTGATTCTTGCTTGATTTTGGGCGAAAAGAGAAAATAAAGCGCAAAAAAGAGGAGCAAAAATGGAATGATTTTACGCAAAAAATCCGCGCTCACCACCTGCACGAACAATGTCCCACACAGCGAAAACACAAAGGCAAAAAGCGCGAATAACACGCATTTTTTCACATCTAAATGCCCCTTTTTATAAAAATGCAATGCCGCGCTAAAACTCCCAAAAACCGCTTGGAATTTGTTTGTCCCTAGTGCTTCGTGCGGCGGGATTCCAGCCATATATAGCGCAGGGATTGTTATCATTCCCCCGCCGCCTGCGATACTATCCACAAACCCCGCTACAAGCGCAACTAACGCAAGCAAAATAACCGTGCTAATGCCTATGTCAAAATCCATTTTTGTCCTTTTAAGAGAATCTACGCGCTATTGTAGCAATTTCTGGCGTCTTATGAGATTCTTGCTCGTTATAACTTTTTTACAATTTTTAGTATTTTTTGCTTTAGCATAAATTTTTAAGGAGAATGGAGTTATGGCTATGGCAGATTGTGCGGTATATACACCGCTACAAGCGACAAACGCTGAAGTGCCACTAGCTGAATCCAAAAAAGGAATAGCTTCCTGCCGTAGTTTCTTTTGGTTGATAAAGATTGGCAAATTCACCATAGCTGAAGCCATAGAAGATGGGAAAATCACTCAAATCCAAAGTGTGGATAGAGAGTATTTTAACATTTGGTTTTACTCCAGCAGCAAGGTAACCGTGCAAGGCAAATAGCATTTACTAGGGAATCTAACCTTAAAGATTCTCTAACTAAAAGCAATTAACCTCCTAATTTTATAAAATCTTGCCCCATACTTTCGTTACAATACATCTTACAACAAACCCCTATTAAGTTTATCACATTGTTCTTTTGCCCGCGTGATAAAAGATTGCACCACTTTGGGGTAGTGTTTTTGGAATCCGCGCTCTATGATGAATCTCTCATACGCTCCACCGTAGCTCCCCCCCCCATTCTATAAGCAGTGATTGGGCGAGATAATCCCAAGGTAGGAATTTGCAAAATATCACACAAATGCAGATTCCCCGTATCTATGGTAATAAAGTAATCCAAAGCCAAAGACACACTTACCAATGAAGCAATGCTTGCATTATTGATAAAAATTTTAAGATTGCGCGGAGCCAAAGAGAAATTGAATTGAATAGGGTTTGATTGGAAATTAAGTAGCACAAATAAAAACTGAGGATAAGCTCTAGCAAGCTCAAAAGCTATTCTAATCCAATCTTTTGTAAAAAGATTGCTCCCTGTGTGTTCGCTGTAATTGGAAAAAGCATTGATGCCAACAATCTTTGTATAGGGAAATGGTATGCTTTGTAAAAATGGCTCAATTAAAGCAGTGTCTTTGGGGAGGAAGTCTTTGACTTTAAAGAAATCAATTGTAGCAATGTTAGAATCATAATGTTTGGGATTTATGGAGCGCACAAGTTTTAAATATATATCGCTATAGTGAAGTTTGCCCTTAAAGTAGGGAATAGGTGTAGTGAAATATGAGCGTGTAACGCTAATAAAATGCGGTTGAGCGATAACTTTTTTAAATTGCAGTGCTTGGAGTTGCTTAAAAAACTCACTACTTCTAGCAGTGGCGATAAAAATATCGGGGTTAGTGTGCTTAAGTTGCTCTAGCGTAACTTTTGAAGAATCTACCACCTCATCAATAAAGCCTAACTTGGTAACAAAATCAAGTGGCATTCCTCTGTGATAGGCGATAATTTTGTCATTTGGATAGAGTTGCTTTAGCGCATACAACGCCTTAAAGCACATAAAAAAATCTCCAAATCCATCGCCCTGAAAAACTATTTTTCTCATATTGTCCTCCAAAAAAGTTTTAAGTAAATTTTAGCAAAATTTTATCCAATTTCTTGCGTTGTTAATTTTTTCCCCTTACAATTTTGCCTTTTAATCTCAAAATAAAGGATTGTATTATGAATATATTTGACGCAATTAGCATTTTATTGAGGAAGTTTCTACCTTTTATAAAAACTTCTTTTAATTTTGGTAATCTCTCTTTGAAAAGAAAAGAGATTCTCTCACATAGGGTAAAGTTGTTAAGTTTGCTGGGCGTAGCATTGTGTGCGAGCGTGATAAGCGCAAAAAGCATCGACAAAGAAAGCATCAAGGTGAATTTTAGTGCGTATAAAGCGCAGAACAAGGTCGCTGTGAATGGCACATTTAACGATGTGGTGTTTAAATTTGGCAAAAAGAATGAGAGTATCGCTAGCACGCTTAATAACGCTCAAGCTACCATTGACCCAAGCAACATTAGCGTGGGTGAGAATCTACAAGATAAAAACATTAAAGAGTTTTTCATCAAAAAATGGGCAAAGCCAGAAATCAAAGTAACGCTTAAAAATATCATTGAGGGCAACAATGTGGGAACAATCCTCGCGAATGTGCGAATGAATGGCAAGACACAAAAAGTCCCAATGCAATACACCATCAAAAATGGAATCTTAAAGGCAAGTGGCGTGCTTGATTTAAGCGAATTTAAGCTTGATGAGGCGCGAGAAAACCTCATCAAAAACACTTCTGATGCCATTGAGGGGCTCATTTGGAGTGAAGTGCAAGTCGGCTTTGAAGCAAAAGTTGTGGATTAAGCCTTTTTGTCGTCTTTGTTGCGTTGCTTACGCACAAATTAGGATTTTATAAACCTTACGCGTTAGATTCTGTGTTTTGAGCGGCTTTTTGAGCGGCTCGAAGCGTGGTGTTATAGAGCGTATCCTCGCCTTGCAAGTGGTTAAGCCACGCTACTTGTTTAAGCACTTCTGAAACTGCGCGGAATAAATCTGGATGCACAAAATCATTGATTTCTACCATTGCATATAATGCGCGCGCTAGCGGAGGATTCTCGATAATCCTTACGCCAGATTCTCTGGCTAGGGCTTTAATGCGTATCGCAAGCTCATCAATGCCCTTTGCCACCACTCTTGGAGGGAGATTCATATCCACATATTCATCGGTATAAGTGATAGCTACTGCGTAATGCGTGGGGTTGGTAATCACCACGCTTGCTTTTGGGACTTCTTGCATCATTCTAGTGCGTGCGATTTTTTGTTGCATTTGGCGAATGCGCGAGCGCACTTCTGGATTCCCCTCGTATTGTTTGGTTTCATCTTTAAGCTCTTTTGGGCTCATTCGCAAGGATTTCATATACTGAAACCGCTTAATCATAAAGTCCGCCACCGCCATCACGGCAAAAATCACTAATAAGATTCCAATGAGGATTAACGCCTTATCCCGAAACCACAGAATCTGGTCATACAATCTAAAGCGCGACACCGTTGGCAAATCCCCAAAAAACCCCAAAAACACCACAAAGCCCACAATAAAGGCGATAAACACCTTCAGTGTTATCATAAAGCCATCAAGTGCCTTTTTTAGCGAAAAGAGATTCTTCGCCCCCGTAACGGGGTTAATTTTAGAGAGTTTTGGCTCAATGGGTTTAGTGCTTAGCAAAAATCCAAACTGCCCGACATTTGCCAGCACACCCATAACCACAAGTCCCAAAAATATGGGCAAAATCATCTTTAACATTTCTAATCCGAGCGTTGCGCTTAGCAAAAGGAGCTCTTGGGAGCTAAACTCAGGCAGAGAAAAAAGCGAGGCGGTATAAGCAAAAATATTGCGACAACCATCCACCCAATATGGAAGCATAAAAAACAATAACGCCAACCCAACAAGCATCACAAAAAACCCGACCAACTCTATGCTTTTGCCGACATTGCCCTCTTGCTTGGCTCGCCTTAGTTTGTGTTGGGAGGCTGGGAGCGTTTTCTCATCATCAGCTGCCATTGTGCAATCCTTTCACCTCTCCCCATTCCTTTGGGGGATTTCTCATCTTTATAAACCCTCAGCCACTTCTTGTAAAACGCCATAGCTTAGCTGTAAGAAAACGGGTGCAAACTCATTGGTGTTGCTAATTGGTGCTTCTTTGGTAATATTAAGGCTTTTTTCTACGCCAAGCGTTTTGGAATCCACCACTTCACAATCAAGCGCGATATGCGCAAAATTGCCATTTCCTCGCTTAATGATAAGCAATCTTGCAATGTGGATTTTGAGAATCTTTTGGATTTTTGCCCCACCAAATGGCTGTCTAATGGCATTAAGCCCTTTGGCATTCATTAGACTTGAAAGCGTGGTTGAGAGCATTTCTTTTGGTTTGGCAGCCCATTGTGTGTTGGGCAGTGGCTTGCTTCGCAATGTAGATTCATCAAGGCGGAAAATATCCGTGCTATCATAGGGCTGAGCCGCACTCAACATCACTCCATAAACCTTTTGAGACTTTTTGTTTGTGCTTTTTTGTGTATCTAAGGTAGCTTGAGCGGATATGTCATAGAGGTATAATTCACCCAATTTCGTGCTACAAGAGCTAAACAACGCTACTAAAAGGCAGACAAGCAGGGTGTGTTTCATTTTTAATCCTTTGATTCTTTTCTCTTGCCAAAAATGCTATCATAGGGGCTCTGCTCAATTTTATCCACCAGGCGCGTAGCTTTGGCGAAGAAATTATCCATTTCAAGCAACGAGCTCTCTAACTGCAACATTGTGGGGCTAATAATCGCACGCAAATCGTATTGCCCGTCTTTGAAGTTATTATCCACCCTATGCGTGATAGAATCTAGCCTATGCGTAGCTTGGGCAATGTCTTTAGAGATTTTTGAGAGATTAGCAAGGATTTCATTAAGGTTTTTTAAGTTGTTCTCGTTTGTGAGGTTTGTCATCAAATCCGCCGTCCTATCGCCTATATTTTCGACCTTTTGGAGCAATACATCAAACCCGCCTTTTTGGAGCTCTAGCACTTTGGTGGTATTAGGCTTGGTGCTTTGTCCTTGATGAAGTGCGAGATAGTTCGCCCCAGCAAGCCCACCAGAACCAACGCTAAGATAAGAATCTTCTCTCACTTCTAATTCTGCATCTAAAATGAGTGAGATTCTCACTAGCCCCATTTTATAATCCTCAAAACGCACATCGCTCACCCTACCAACGCCTATGCCCTTAAACTTTACGGGAGTATTTACGCCGATATTAGAAACTTCATCTTGAGTATAAATGTAATAGGTGTTGTCGGCACTTGAGTTAAAGTCAAACCGCCCAAGCCACAGCACAAAAAACACAAGCCCTATCAAAATGGCAAAAAACACAACACCAATGCTGATATAGCGCACATTTCGTTCCATCACGCCTCCAAAAACAATACATATACATTTCTAGCCATAATTCTAGCAAAACTTTCGCAATTTCTCTAAAGTCAAACAATAGAATCAATCATAAGTGGGTATTTTATGGAAAAATGGTAGTGAGCTTATGGCGTGCTCGGAGGGATTCAAACCCCCGGCCTACAGGACCGCAACCTGTTGCTCTATTCAGCTGAGCTACGAGCACAAAGAATCTAGCGTTCTAAAAATGATGAGATTTTAGAAATGCCAAATGCGCATTGTATCTAATATTGCATAAATTTTAGTTGAATTTTAGTTGATTTTAGCTACAATCTCTCTTTGCTTTATGCAAAAATTTTACAAAAGAAAGAGGGTGATAGTATGCCGGGTATGAAAGTGCGCGAGGGCGAGAGTTTCGATGAGGCGTATAGACGCTTCAAAAAGCAAACCGATAGGAATCTTGTCGTTACAGAAGCAAGAGCAAGGCGATTTTTTGAGCCAAAGACTGAGTTGCGTAAAAAGCAAAACATTAACGCCAAGAAAAAACTTCTCAAGCGTCTGTATATGCTAAGACGCTATGAATCTAAACTCTAAGTAATCCCCTGCCTAAGCGGGGGTTGCTTATCTCCTTAATGAAACCTTAGATATTTTAAATAAAATTTACAATACAAAGGATAGCGATGAATCTCCTTGATATTGAAATGATACGACAAGCAAAGCAAAGGCTACAAGGCGTTATCACATACAACCCACTTGCCTTTGCACCACGACTAAGCAAACTTACAAATACACAAGTCTTCTTAAAAAAAGAGAATCTCCAGCTCACAGGGGCGTTTAAGATTCGCGGTGCGTTTAACAAACTCGCCAGCCTTAAAAACGCAGATGAGCGCAATGGCACAAATATTTTGCAACAAGGTGTTATTTGCGCATCTGCGGGTAACCACGCACAAGGCGTAGCATACAGTGCACAGCATTTTGGCGTGCGCTCTGTAATCGTAATGCCCGAAGCCACGCCCTTACTCAAAGTAAGCGGGACAAAGGCTATGGGTGCTGAAGTCGTGCTTGCGGGAAATAATTATGATGAAGCATACGAGCAAGCCCTCCAAATCGCAAAAAAACAGAATCTGCACTTTATCCACCCATTCGCAGATAGCGATGTCATCGCGGGGCAAGGGACTATCGCTCTTGAAATGATTGAAGAGCAAGAGCTTGATTGCGTTTTTGTGCCTATTGGTGGCGGGGGCTTGGTAAGTGGCATTGCGAGCGTGTATAAAACACTTAGCCCAAAAACAAAAATCATCGGCGTGCAATCAAAGGGCGCAAACGCAATGACAAAGAGCTTTTTGCAAAAGCAGATTCAAAACGCCAAATCTGTGCGCACTATCGCAGATGGTATCGCTGTGCGCGATGTGGATAAGGAAGTCTTTGAGTGTATATTGCAAGGGGTGAGTGATATTGTGGAGGTTGATGAAGAGGAGATTGCTAGCGCGATTTTGTTTTTATTAGAGAATCAAAAGCTCGTAGTCGAGGGAGCGGGTGCGGCAAGCGTAGCAGCAATAATGCACAAAAAAATCCCGCTTGATTCTACTATGCGTGTGGGTGCGGTGCTAAGCGGGGGGAATATCGATGTAACAATGCTTAATATGATAATTGAAAAAGGCTTGTTTAAATCCCACCGCAAGATGAAAATCGAAGTGGTGCTCATCGATAAGCCCGGCTCTATGCAAAAATTAAGCGATATACTCTCTCACTCTGGCGCAAATATCGTGCAAATCACTTATGATAGGACACCAAGCAACTTAGAATACGGCGATGTGCTCATCAGTATGGGATTAGAAATCAAAGGTTTAGAGCACAAGCAAGATATACTCACAAACCTCAAAAACGAGGGTTATGAGTTTAACGAGATTATCTAGCTATGATTCTTAAGGCAAAACGAGAATCTAAAAATCATATTTAAGCGTAATCCAATAGTTTCGGCTAGGCAGGATTCGCTGATATTGATTTGTGTAGCTTTTGTTGCTATTAAATATAATCGGGTCCCAAAAGTTTGTATCTAGCAAATTATTGATTGCAAATGTCGCAC